>DYQV01000019.1 GCA_020719105.1 Rikenella microfusus | reverse complement strand
CCCCTCCCGATTTTACATCGGGATAACTATTACCAAAATTGGGAGTTTTTATTTTTCCAATTTTGAGGAATAGCTTAATCGTCAGGATTATTCATGAATAATCCGGGTTAATAATTGCCCATAATACTTACTTCAAACAGTAATACATGAGAATTTTGACTTTATTTTTTGTTTTGACTTTTATTTCAATTTCGGCTTATACACAACAGGTTGTTGGGTTCAAGAACTCTGTTGAAAAATCCTTTCTTATTCAGAGGTTACAGGCAAATTCTCTTAATGCGTCTTTTTCATTGTCAGAATTGAGTTTTGATACATTAAAAACCGAGGAAGAAACTTTTTTAACACTTACATCCAATGGTTATTCAAAGAGCTATTCATCAGGTGAACCAGACTTGCCCGTTTACAATCAGCTACTAGTTGTTCCATCCCATGTGAATCTATCTCTTACTTTGAATAGTTTTAGCGAGGAGTTGATTCAACTATCGGCTATTCAGGCTGGGTTATTTATTAAACCGGCCATTGCATCTATTTCAAAAAGTCAAAGTAATCCGGATAAAGTGCCATTGGTAAAAGGTAAAATCTACCAGACCAATTCCTTTAATAGTTTTCCGGTTGTGGAGCTGCGCGAGGTGGGAATTATGCGTGATGTGAAAATTTATGAATTGATTTACCAGCCGGTCATATATAATGCAGTTTCCAACCAAATTAAAGTAAGGCACCATGCCCGCATTGAACTGAATTGGAATGAAAATTTCATAGGTAGCGATACCTGGAATTTTACAAATTTGAACCAGGGAAAATTAATCATTCAATCATCAAAAGCCATTGAATTAAGAGAAACTTATGTTCTGGTATCTCCATTAAAGTATAAAGAAACGTTACAACCTTTTGTTCAATGGAAAATTCAACAAGGCTTTTATGTTATTGAAGCTTACATTGGTGAAGCCATTGCATCGGCGGATAAAAATTTGATTAAAACATATTTAACCGAATTGTACAACAGTCCTGCCGATGGAATTGCAGCTCCTGCTTATTTATTAATTGTAGGCGATGTAGTTGATGTTCCTGCTTGGTATAACTCAGCAGATAGCCATGTTACGGATTTATATTATGCTGAATATACCAACGACTATTTGCCGGATGTATATTATGGACGCTTTTCTGCAGTTACTGCCCAACAATTAAAGATTATAATTGATAAAACTTTATATGTTGAAAAGGGTGCTGGAAACAAACGCAGTTATCAAAATGACCATTTGCTAATAAGTGGAGTTGATGCCAGTTATGCTCCTGTTTATGGCAATGGTGCCCTAAATTATTTTATTGATAATTATTCCATTCCGGAATTTGGAGTTAATGCTCATTATTACCTTTATGGCTCAGGATCACCTATAGTTTCAAATAGCTCGCAGGCCAAACAAGCCATATTCGATGATTTTAATGCTGGGGTAGGAATTGCCTATTATACAGCTCATTGCAATGCAAGTGGTTGGTCAAATCCGCAATTCACAATCAGTGATATTGTTTCGGTTAACAATTCCGACTACTATCCATTAATGATAGGAAATTGCTGCCAATCGTACTCCTTTAACTCAACATCTTTTGGCGAAGAAATTGTTAGAGCTGCCGGAAAAGGCGCAGTTGCTTATATTGGAGCTACAAACCTTTCGTATTGGGATGAGGACTATTTTTGGGGTGTAGGTTTTACCAGTAATATTACTGCAAACCCTACTTATGAAGCTACTGGTTTAGGTTCTTGGGATGCTTGGTTTCATACACACAATGAAACAGTTGAAAAGCATGCTTATACTGCAGGTCAAATAGTGGAAGCTGGAAATATGACGGTGCAGAGTTCTAATTCCGATTTAAAAAAATATTACTGGGAAATATATGGTATCATGGGCGATCCTTCCTTGGTTCCTGCAAAATATCAAACTCAGAGGATTGAACCTAAATTCAATGAATTGCTGATGGTTGGACAAAACAGTTTAGAGGTGACTGCTGCAAAAGGGGCAAAAATTACCTTAATTGAAAATGGAACTCTTTTAGCTTTTAATATAACCGATGAGTCTGAAGTGGCTAATCTTTCATTTGAACCCTTACTGCACATCGGAGATGCTGTGGTGGAAATTTGTGTTAGTCATCCCGATTATGCTCCGTATATTGATACCTTGAAAGTAATCGGCCCCAATGGCCCTTATCTGGTTGTGAATCATTTGATTTTTAACGATTCCAGCGGAAACCAAAATCAAGTAATCGAATATGGCGAAACCATTGATTATTATTTTGAGATTAAAAACTTTGGTAGCGAAGAGGCGTTAAATGGTTCCACAACTTTTAGTTCTTCAAATCAATATGTTGAAGTTTTAAGCGAGAATAACCCGATGGAACTACCAACCATAATGGCAGATGAATCGTATGTTACCGATAAACCATTCCGTGTTTTATTTAAAAATAACATTCCGGATCAAGAGCTGGTTTCATTTATGGTAACAACAACTTTTAACGGTAGTTTACTTACGGAATATAGTTTTACTGCAAAAGCAAATGCTCCCAATATACAGGAAACCAACTGGTTGGTTGATCAGACCGGAGTTGGAAATGCCAATGGTATTATTGAAGCAAACGAAGAAGTAACCCTAACTGTATTTTTTTCTAATATTGGAAATGCACAGGTTTCTAACACCACCCTGAATTTCAATTCCTCAAATAGTGAATTATTGGCCGTAAGTTTAGATTCATTTCAAAAAGGGGGATTCGATATTTCTGAAACCAAAGCAATAGATTTAATAATTAAAGGTGATAGTAATTTTTTCCCGGGAACTCAGGTATTCATTAACTATTCTATTACAGCCGGCGACGATAATCAGTATCTTTTTGGAGGAAGAATTCCAATTATTTTAGGACAAACACCGGATGTTTTAATGGATAATGGAACAGAGCAAGTTATTACAGGAAACTTCTACGATTCAGGCGGACCAAGTGATAAATATACAAATAATGAAGCTTATACCTTAACGCTCATTCCATTTAATTCCAATGAAGGCTTGCTAATTTCCTTTGATGAATTTGATGTGGAATCAATGAATACGGGTGGATGTTGGGATAAACTATCAATTTATGATGGACCGACCATTGATGCACCGCTTTTGGGTTCATTTTGCACAGCAAACTACAAAAACTACATTCAAAGCCAAAATAGTTCAGGTGCTTTAACATTCAAATTTGAATCGGATGGAAGTACCACTAAAACTGGCTGGAAAGGATTTGTTTCTTCTACGCCTAAAAGTTCAGTCGCTTTTAAAATAGTTAGCGCAACTGCTCCAATTTTTGATGCAACAGTGAATTTTGTAAATACAACGGTTAATAGCAATGAAAGTGGATTTGCCTTATTTAATAATACCTTGAACCTGGGAAGTAAAAGTTATTCCATTTCTAAAAGTGGATATTTTCCAAAAACAGGAAAAATTGAAGAAATAAATGGGGATTCAACCCTAACCATTTTACTGGAGAAGTTACCTGATATTTGTTTTACCACTTTTGAAAATACGCAACCTTTAGCTGATGTGGCGTTGACTTTTAATGAGAATACCATACTAACCGATTCCAATGGCAATGCTACATTTATAGGGGTACTTCCGGGTACAAAAAGTTTTAGAGCCTCAAAAACTGGATATATTGATACAATAGGAACTATTGTAGTTGGTACTATTGATTATTGCTACAGCATTAAGATGCGACACAAGCCAACATTTTTAGTAAACTTCATTGTAACCGATGAATTCGGGTTAGTGAATAATGCAATAATTACTTTAGAAGGGGTTTCTAAAACCACATCTCAAGATGGAACAGCATATTTTGAAGGATTGTACGAAGGAAATTATGGCTTCACTATTGAAAAGGAAGGCTACATTCTTTATAATGGAGCTTTAAATTTTACTAATGCCGACATAACAAAACAGGTTACCATTTATCATAAAACCTTTGGTGTGGTATTTAATGTAACCCATAATGGAACACCATTGGCAAATGCCAATATATCAGTGCTTGATGATGTATTAGTTACCGCGGCCAATGGTAATGCCTCAATGTATGGAATAATCCCTGAAAATGACATCCCTTTTGATGTTACCAAGGAGGGTTTTAACAAGTACATTGGAGCTTTCACACTAATTGACTCAAATGTGGAATTAAATTTGGAAATGTCCGCAGTTGGCATCTATCAAAACCAAAACTCTGGTTTTAGCGTTTATCCCAATCCGATAGCTGGGGACAGAAAAATATTGGTTCAATCGGAAAATCAAATCAGTCAACTGAATATTTATAATTATACAGGAGCTAAGTTGGTCACTATAAATGAACAGAATACGGAAATTAAAGTTGATTTTTCAGGATTCTCTTCAGGAATTTATATCTTACAGGCTAAAGTAGGAGATGAGTGGATATTTGAAAAAGTAATTGTTGAGTAATGTTTAGGCAAAAAAAGGAAACTTTTTGAAATGTAAAACTGCTCCGTAACGAATGTTTCTTGCTGAAATCGAGTATTTTCAATAAAACTATTATTATGAGAAGGGTAGCATTAGTATTTCTAATTCTTTTATTTTATGTGGCACTAAATGCTCAGCCTTTTACTATAGCTTTTGAACAAAATAAAATTCCTGTTGAAGTTTTATCAAAGCAACCCACCTCTCAAAAATTCCGATTCAATTATCCAGGTATAAGTGTACTTGAAATTAACACTGATGGTGGCGTTTACAACCAATTGGCCGTTCCAGGAACCTACCGAACTGGTTTAATAGGTGAGCCTCAGTTAGTTAATTCTCAGAAATTGATCTCCATACCAATAGGAGCAGAAGTTACTGTAAAAGTGAATTCCTATCAGAAAGAAGAATATCAACTAGACTCTTATGCACCGAACCATCAGATAATTCCATATCAACCCAGTGCTTCTAAATCAGAAGATTCAATAAATCAACCCTTTGTAGTTTCTGCAAAAGCTTATAAAAAGAACTCCTTTTCAAAGCAACCCATTGCCACAATTGAGGAATTAGGAACATTGCGTGGATTGAGGTTGGCCAAATTGACCATCAATCCGGTTCGGTACAATCCAATGTCGAACCAGCTAGTTTTTTATAACCACATTGAAGTTGAAATACTATACAAAAATGCAGATTTTGTTTCGACACAAAGTCAATTTGAAACTACCTATTCACCTTATTTTACTAGTATTTATAGCAATTTTCTGGGTACGGTAAGTTACCCTAACAATCCCGATTTAGTTAAACAGCCAATCAGATATTTGATTGTTGCTCCGGATAATTATTTAAATTCATTGCATGATTTTATTCAATGGAAAAAGCAAAAAGGATTTGAAGTAGTAATTGGGAATACCAATATCATAGGTAATACCAGCAGTCAAATAAAAACTTGGGTTCAATCCCAGTATGCCGACACGTTGGAAGGAAAAACAGCACCCAGTTTTTTAATGCTGGTGGGTGATATAGAGCAGGTTCCGGCCTCTCAAATTGGAACCAGCACAAATAGAGCAACTGATTTGTATTATGCCAGTGTTGATGGCGATATGTTTCCTGATATCTACTGTGGCAGGCTTCCTGCAAGAGATACCGTTCAATTGGTGGGCATGTTGAATAAAATATTACTTTATGAGCGCTACCAGTTTCCCGATGATTCTTTTTTAAATGATGTTACACTCATTGCTGGAGCGGATGCAACTTATAATCCAAGGGTGGCTCAGCCTACCGTGCTATATGGAACCGAAAACTATTTTAATGCAATTCAGGGATTTTCATCGGTAAATTCTTATTTAACAACCTACACGGGTTGTTACAATGCCGATAAAATGGCAGTGAGCTTTGTCAACTATACGGCCCATTGTTCACAAACAACTTGGGCAAACCCCTTATTGTCATCCAGTACGGTGAGCACCTATACCAATTACGGCAAATATCCTTTGGTAATTGGGAATTGCTGCCAATCGGGCGATTTTAGCATAAATACCAGTATGGGCGAAGCTTGGATAAGAAACCCGAGTGGTGGAGCAATTGCCTACATAGGTAGTGTGCCGGATACCTATTGGTACGAAGACTTTTACTGGGCTGTTGGGGCTCATGCACCCGTTGCAAACTCTTATCCATCGGTTGCTGAAAGTTCAACCGGTATGTTTGATGCTCCATTTACTTCGGATTACCGTACCGTTGATGCCCTTTTATTTACAGGCAATTTGGCTGTTACTGAAGCTCACAATCAAGGATATACAAGCGATGCCAGTTCAAAGTACTATTGGGAGGCATACCATTGCTTGGGCGATCCATCCATAATTCCTTATTTCAAAAAAGGGTTGGTTCAAACCGTTACTCACTTACCAAAACTTGAATCGGGTTTAGGTGAATTTATGGTTGAAGCGCTACCGGGTTCGCAGGCTACCCTTTCAACCAAAACACAAATGCTCGCCACCATTTTGATTCCAGGCGAAGGCAAAGCCTCTTTATATTTTGATTCTTCGTTAGAAACCGATTCGGTAAAATTGGTGGTTACCAAACCAAATTATAAGCCATACCTTATTGACATTCCAGTTTCTGTTACTAAAAGTTCATTTCTGGCTCTAAAAACTTTTTCATTTTCCGATGAGGCTGGAAACCAAAATACTCAAGCCGACTTTAATGAAACCTTGAAACTTTCCATGGAATTAGAAAATATTGGGGATTCATTATCACAGAATGTTCTCATAAGCATAGCAAGCAGTGATCCTTTTATTAAATCAGTAACTTCTTCCATATATTCTAATTTAGGTTCCTTGTTTTCGGGTGAGATTAAATCGGTAACCAATTTTTTTGAACTTCAAATAAGTGACTCGGTTCCCGACCAGCATATTGTAATTGTGACGGTTCAAACATCGGATAGTGTTCCTGGTAAATCAAGAAAGTACTATACATATCAGCGTCAAATAGTATTAAATGCTCCTGATTTACAAATACTTTCCACTTTAAGGTTAGATGATTTTACGGGCAATGGAAACGAACGGTTGGATAGGGGTGAATCGGCAATTTTAACAGTAGGTTTTGTGAATACAGGTCATGCTCAGGTAAGCGCCACTGCTGTTTTACAGAGTTTATTAAATGAGCCATCCATACTGATAACTAATCCTGGAGTATATTTCGAAACAATCAATCCCGGTGACACCTTATTTCATTCTTATTCAGTTACAATGGATACCAATTCGCTGTTGTTATCCGATACGTTGCAATTTTCCTTAATCGGTGCTACGTATCAAAAGGCAGATGAATTCATTCTTCCAATTGGCATGGAATCACCCAGAGTATTAGGAACTGAAGCCGCTCAATTGATTGACTATCCATTTAATAATTACTATAGAAATAACCGGACCCAACTACTTTACACTAAAGAAGAAATCAGTCAAGGCATTAGTCAAATATCAGCACTGGGTTTTAATTTTTCAACCATTACTGCCAATACAATTTATCGCGATTTGAACAATTTTAAGATTCGCATGATAACTACCGAAGCCAAAGAATTAACTGCTTTTATCGACATGAGTAGTGCTCAGTTGGTTTTTAGCCAATCGGTATTTTATTTACCGGATACATTAGGTTGGCAAACCATTGAACTTCAACAACCCTTTTCAATTACAAAACCAAGTAATGTGGTTATTGAAATTAGTTGGGGAACTACTGATAATTATGCTCCTATTGACGTTCGGACTAAGGTTTTTGGCAGTACTACATTAGTTAACTCGGTAGCTTTTGGTTATGATGACTATTCAAATCCGCCACTGCTGGATGGTGTTTCAAAAAACAGACCGAACATACAATTAATATTCAGTGAACTAAGCATTGTTACTATTGATGTTTCAGAAAAGCAATCATTAAGCTTTGGGATTCCAATTGTAGGATGTAATCTTTCCATTGGAAATGAACTGCTTCAAACCGATGAATCGGGCAGGGCAAAATATATTTCCAACCCATTGAATGAAAATTTATCTATAAATGCTTCTGTTTATGGATATCGCGATACCTCATTCACTTGGTTGAAGTCGGAATTATACAGTCATCTTGCCCTTGAATTAGAAAGAAACCCAAAACTGGTAGTTGAAGTAAAAAATAATTGGGGGCTTCCTGTTTCTGGAGCTAATTTCATAATTAATGGATTTTCTTTTATTTCCAATGCACAAGGATTATTAGAATGTTTTGCTGCCAAAAAAGGGTCATGGACACCCTTTGAAATATTTAAAGAAGGTTTTCATATTTATACTGATTCTGTGAATCCATTAGGGTTAATTGATACCTTACAAGTTGTTTTAGGCAATGATTTTGCGGATGTCACGTTCAAAGTTACCAATACAAAATTACAGCCAGTTTCCGGAGCAACTGTTTCTATAGATGGAGAGGTATTTTTCACCGATTTATCTGGTACTGCTATTTGTTCGGATTTTACACCGGGTATTCACACTTTCCGTATTGAATCCATTGGATTTTCTGAACTTTCCGATACTTTTAGTTTAGCGGGTTCTGATACTATTATTTCAAAAACTTTAAAAACTTTGGGTTCGCTTCAATTTACGGTAACTGATGGATTTTTGCCTTTAAAGGAGGTTTCAATTTTTGTAGCTGGTTTTGAAGAGGTTACCGATACATTAGGTAAGGTGAATTTTGAAACCATGTTAGAGGCAACTTATGAATGGAAAGCCAATAAAATAGGTTATTTTGAATCCGCGGGTACCTTCACTTCTTATGGAAATGAAACGCAAATTGCCATAATTCTGAAACCCATACCAGACATTACTTTTTATGTTTACAACGGTTTTATCGCCATTAATGATGCTGTTATAAATGTTAACAATACCAGCTATTTGTCTGATGTTAATGGTTTGTTGAAGATGGTTGATGTGGATACCGGAGCTTACAGCTATTCAATTTCAAAATATAGTTATAAGCCAATAAGTGATTCGTTTATTATGGGAAGTAGCGATACCATTATTATGGTAAAACTTCAACCAATTCCTGATTTAAAAGTGGTGGTTTACAGTTCTGAGAGTAAGGTAGAAGGGGCATTGGTTGCATTGAATACCGATTCACTCATTACCAATTCCATGGGTGAGGTGCTTTTTCCTGATTTGGGAGCTGGTAATTATTCTATAACCATAAGTTGCAACGGATATCAATCAAAAACCATCGAGGTTGAGCTATCAAATACCGATACCGTGGTCAGGGTTGATTTATTAAAACTTGCTGAAATTACTTGGCAAGTAACTTCTGGCAGCCAGCCATTGGATAGTGTAATCATTAGCTTTAATGGGGCAGAATACACAACTGATATTTTTGGAAAGTCAGTTTTATCTGGTGTTGAAAATGGTGAATATGCTTACCAACTATTCAAATCAGGATATGTTGAGGTTGATTCAACGGTAATAGTTAACGGAAATGATCAGTTGCTAATTCATTCAATGGAAAAACTTACTGAATTTCAGTTACTGGTTTTGGACGAAAGCAGTCTGCCTATTCCCAATGTTTTTGTTACCTTGGAATTAGGAGATTTTACAACAGATGCTAATGGTGTAGTCAACTTTAATGGAGTTCCCAAGGGTCTATATCACTATGAGCTATCAAAAGAAGGTTTTTTCCCGGTTAATGATTCGATTCAGGTAAATACGGAGAAAGTAACTGAAATAGCTTTGATGCTTCGAGTAACTTACCGGGTTCAATTCACAGTTGTTGATTCAGAGAACAATCCATTGCAAGAAGCTCAGATAGCCTTTAATGGAGAAATAAAAAATACCGATTCATTAGGAATAGCCAGTTGGAACGGTCTTTTACCAAACCTTACATACAATTATTCAGTGCAAAAGGCTGGTTTTGTATTAAAAACAGGTACAGTTAGCATTACCACTGCTAATTTGTATGAAAATATTGTTTTACAAACCGAATCTTATGACGTGACTTTTCGGGTTAGTGATGAATTTGGCTTTTTAGAGTCTGCCAATATTACCTTCGATAACAAAGTTAAAAGCACGGGTACAACCGGCGAAGCCACGTTTTATAATATTCTTCCGGCTGATTCTATGAATTACGTTGTTCGAAAAACAACCACTCATTTAGCCGATACGGGATATATTTCTATTAGTTCTGATACATTGATTACCGTTAATCTTATTACCATAGCGGTTTCCGATAAACCAGACTTTGAATTATCAATATTCCCAAATCCAACCACGGGCAAAATGTTACTTACCGGTAATCAGTTGGTTAAAGGATCAGTATATCAAATTTTTAATTCTATTGGGACCATAGTTGCACAAGGATTTATTGATTCAAGCCCTCAGACAGTTGATTTAAGTGAACAAAATCAAGGGTTATACTACATATATGTAAAACTCCATAATTCCTACCAAGTCATAAAAATTGTCAGAGACTAATCATTTTTTTAAGCAATCATCAATAATTTCTTTGATGAATCGCATTATTAATTATTTAACTAAAAACAAATATTGTGAAACCATCATTCATCATTTTAGTAGCTGCCGGATTAACAATTGTTTCCTGCACACAGAACCCAAAAGAAATACAAACCATGGAAAATCCTTTGTTGGCTGAATTTACAGCACCGTTTCAAGCTCCACCTTTTGAGCAAATTAAGCCAGAACATTACTTACCTGCATTTCAGGAGGGGATGAAGCAGCAAAAAGAACTCATTGCGGCCATTGTTAACAATAGTGATGAGCCCACTTTTGAAAATACGATTGAAGCAATAGAGAACAGCAATGAATTGTTGGATAAAATTGGCAATATTTTTTATAATGTAACTGAAGCTGCCACTAATGATGAATTGCAAAAATTATCTGTTGAGTTGGCTCCAATAATATCAAGTCATGGCGATGATATAAGTTTGAATGTAAAACTATTTGAAAAGGTTAAGCTGGTTTATTCAAAAAAGGAAACTCTGGGATTATCAACCGAGCAGCTTACTCTTTTGGAAAAAATTTATAAAGGATTTGTCCGTGGAGGCTCCAACCTTGATGAAACATCTAAAGAACGTTTCCGTGAAATAAATAAAGAATTATCGGTTTTATACTTAAAATTCAGTGATAATGTGTTGCAAGAGAACAACCGCTTTCAATTGGTAGTTGAAGATTCCGCTGATTTAGCAGGTTTACCGGAAGGTTCCATTGCTGCGGCTGCCTCCTTGGCAAAAGAAAAAAGTTTGGAAGGAAAGTGGGTGTTTACCATTCAAAAGCCGAGCCTGATTCCTTTTCTTGAAAATGCAGAGAACCGGACTCTACGTGAAAAGATGTTCAATGCTTATATCATGAAGGGTGACAATAATGATTCGTTAGACAACAAAGCATATATTTCAAAAATTGTAAACCTTCGTCTTGAAAAATCTAAAATGCTCGGTTTCGATAGTTTTGCCGGGTTTATCCTTGATAAAAATATGGCAAAAACACCCGATAAGGTATATGAATTGCTAAATAAGTTGATGCCAAAAGCACTTGCTGTTGCTAAAAAAGAAGTGGCCGATATGCAGCAAATTATTACTACAGAAGGTAAAAACTTCAAATTGCAGCCTTGGGATTATGATTTTTACGCGGCCAAAGTAAAAGAGCAAAAATATGCCTTGAACGAAAACCAGATCCGGCCTTACATGAAACTTGAAAACGTGCGGAATGGAATGTTTTGGGCAGCCAATAAACTGTACGGTATTACATTTACCGGTTTGGAAAATATGCCACTCTATTTCCCCGATGTTGAAGTGTATCAAGTAAAAGAAGAAACCGGGGATCATTTGGGGCTTTTGTACCTCGACTATTTTCCAAGAGAATCGAAGCGGGCAGGAGCGTGGTGTACCAGCTTTATTTCGCAAAAATATAAAGATGGAAAAAGAGTGCCTCCCATTATGTCAATTGTTTGCAATTTCTCCACTCCGGTTGGCGATTCACCAGCCTTGCTTTCCGTAGATGAAACAGAAACCTTGTTTCATGAATTTGGCCATGCATTGGATGGTCTGTTTTCGAATAAGCATTATGCCAGCTTAAACACGCCGCGCGATTTTGTGGAATTGCCATCACAGATTATGGAAAATTGGGCATTTGCCCCTGAAGTACTCAATCAATATGCCATTCATTATCAAACCAATGAACCAATGCCTATGGAATTGATTGAAAAAATTCAAAAAGCAGAAAAATTCAATCAAGGATTTGCTACTACAGAATACATTGCCGCTTCAATTCTCGATATGGATTGGCATACCATTACTGAAGAAAAGCAATGGGATGTAGTTGCTTTCGAAAAAGAATCGATTTTAAAAATGAAGCTTATTAATGAAATTATTCCAAGATACCGCAGTACCTATTTTCTGCATATTTTTTCCGGTGATGGTTATGCTTCAGGATATTACAGCTACTTGTGGGCTGAGGTTTTAGACGCTGATGCTTTTGAAGCATTCAAAGAAAATGGATTGTTTGATCGTACTACAGCCAATGCTTTTAGAACCAATATTCTTGAACTGGGAGCTACCGATGATGCTATGGTTTTATACAAAAGATTCAGAGGTGCAGAACCTAAAATTGAACCACTTCTTGAACGTCGCGGTTTGAACTAATAAGTTGAGGTTGATTGAAAGTAAAAATATTTGGTTAAAAACGTATAAAACCAATTATTATTTTAATTTTGTTTGAAATAATATCTTTTAATGATAAAAGATATTGTTTAGTTACTAACATTATTATTTAGCATTATGAACATTTACGTAGGAAACCTTAATTACAAGGTTCAGGAAAACAATCTTAAAGATTTATTTGGTGATTTTGGCACAGTTGATTCTGTTAAAATCGTTCAAGACAAAGCTACCGGTCGTAGTAAAGGATTTGCTTTTGTTGAAATGCCAAACGACGGTGAAGGACAAGCCGCTATTGATGGGTTAAACAGCACGGAATTTATGGGTCGGAAGTTAGTTGTTAATCAGGCCCGCCCAAAAGAGTAAATGGTTGACTTTTAATCCGGGGAATTATGCAAACTGGTACGGTAAAATGGTACAACGATACCAAAGGCTTTGGATTTTTAGTTGATGAGCAGCAAAAAGATATTTTTGTGCATCGTTCAGGGTTGACCGGAAAACAATCGCTTCAACCTGGGAATAGTGTGGAATTTGAAGTAAAAGATGGAGAAAAAGGACCGACAGCTATAAATGTAAAAGTTATTAAATAAAAAAAACCCGGTGAAACCGGGTTTTTTTATAGGTAATGTGGTTAACAACCGCAGCATCCACCGCTTCCGCAGCTTCCACTTTCATCGCTTCCGCAGCCTCCAGTACCACAGCTTTCTTCCAATTCTTCGGGTTTGGCATCGCGTATTTCAAGCACTTTACCTGAAAAATGCAGCGCTTCACCTGCTAGCGGATGATTGAAATCCATTTTAACCAATTCATTAGAAACTTCAATCACTATACCGTGTAACCTGTTTCCATAGCTATCCATCATGGGAATGGTATTTCCCAATGTTATTAGTCCTTCGTCCACTTTGCCATCCACTTCAAAAGCCTCCATTGGAACATCAACAATAGCCTGTTCGGTTACTGAACCATAAGCTTGTTCAGCCGTTAATTTGAAATCAAAGGTATCGCCGGTTGATAAACCCTCTAATTTATTTTCAAAGTGTTCCAACATCTTTCCTTTTCCAAATAAAAAGGTAAGTGGATTGTCTTGTTCAACTTTTTCAATTAATTGTGCGTCGGAATCGTCATACTTAAGCTCGTAGATAACGGAAACCATTTTTTCTTTTGCAATGTTCATCGTACTATTTATAGTTAATTTATACTAGTTGAAAATTTATTTTGCTTTTTCAAAAATCTGCGCAAAGTAACATTCAAAAAATCGTTATTCAAAATATTTCTAAATAAGAATTTTGTTTCTGAATGTTATTTACAACTGAGGAACTGTTATTGTTTTGTTAAAATTAAAGATAATTTAGAAACCCTATTTTATGTTAATTTGAATAAAAACAACTCAAATATAGCCTTCACTTTTCATCAAAAAATTTGAATTCAATAAAAATATGTAAGCCTGATTATGGGATTTGAATAGGGAGAATAGTAGGTTTCGTTTAAGTTCCAAAGTATCAGAATTAGTAGTTTAGATCTTTGTCCCAATGATTGGGCGAAACCACCACCAACTAAAGGCGTATGGACCCAAAACCGTTGGTTTTTGGATTGCAATTGGGACGGATCAAAATAGACCGATTCCAAACTAAGGGCTTCGTATTCGGCATATAATGCCACATTTTCGAATAGAATGTAGGTTGTAAATAAACTACCTCCATAAATCTGTGTTGATTGGTGATAGGTGTTATTATTGTAGTATTGGTAATTTCCTTTTATTCCAATAAACCAGTTAGTATAAGGCTTATACCCTATCATTGGCGATATATCAACAGCCGTAATGGAACCAAATTGAAGTCCTAAGCCACCCCCAAAGAATACTTTGTCGCTCAAGCGACTTTGCTTTTCAATGGCTCCTTGTGAAAATACTATATTAGGTAGAAACACCAATAACACAAATAATCTGTGCCATTTCATAAGTAATTTTTTATTGGTTGTATCGTTTCTTTCTGTTTCCATTTTATGAATACAATATTAGATACTTAGCTTTGTATCAATCAAAATAGCAGGGTGTACTACATTTTTCCCATTTGATGAAATGCATTCCTGCTTTAACCCGGATTATTCATTAATAATCCGGGTAAAATAAAAGATTACTTGTAATCTTTTGAAAAAAGGGAATTTTGTCGTACACCCAAATAGCATTTTCAGAATTCTGTGAGTAAAAATAATGTAAATTAGCCAATCAAAAAAATTAGTGTGCTTAATAAAAATATAGATTATGAATGTTTTAATTACAGGAACCAGTAGGGGAATTGGGTATGAATTGGCTAAATTGGCAGCTAAAGATTCTGGAAATAAAGTATTAGTTATCTCAAGAAATGAAAAAAAAACACATGAATTAGCCAATGAATGCAGAGCAGCTAATCCAAACAGTCAGGTTATTCCTTTAGGTTTTGATTTAGCACAAATTGATAAATTTGGGGATCTTATTAAGTCAATAAATAATGAAGTGAATTCATTGGATGTTTTGATTAATAATGCGGGTTATCTTATTGCAAAGCCATTTGCACAAATGCTTCCCGAAGAAAATGAGCAAATGTACAAAGTGAATGTATTGGGTCCAATGGAATTAATTAGGCTTTGTTTACCTCTTTTACAAAAATCGGAAGCTGCCCATATTGTTAACATAAGTAGCATGGGTGGATTTCAAGGAAGCGTTAAATTTTCCGGATTAACTAGTTATGCATCAAGTAAAGCAGCCATTGCAGTGCTTACTGAATGCCTAGCTGAAGAATTTAAAGAAACAACTATTAAGTTTAATTGCTTAGCACTTGGAGCGGTATCAACGGAAATGCTTGCCGAGGCTTTTCCGGGGTATCAAGCACCGACAACGGCAGTAGAGATGGCTGAATATATTTGGCAGTTTGCTAAGGAAGGACATAAAATATTTAACGGTAAAATTTTGCCAGTTTCAAAATCAACGCCATAGCTTAAAAACAGTAATTGTAGGGTTGAAGAAAAAACTTTAGTTATACACTTTAAGCTCTACTTCGCCGTGCATTACCAATAATCCATTCATTGCCAGGGAATGCATTTCATCCTCGCCTGGAAATACAAATACAGGGGCAATAAAACCAACCATATTGCGGATGTAACTTACAATTTCTTTATTGTTGGCAACCCCTCCGGTAATTAATATTCCATGAACTTCACCATAAAGTACGGTGGCCATTTCTCCAATGGCTTTCCCTATTTGGTAGGCCATGGCATCTTGAATTAATATCGCTTTTTCATCGCCATTCTTTGCTTTAACTTCAATCTCATACGATGAATTGGTGCCAAAATAGGCCATTAAACCGCCTTTTCCGGTTAACATTTTTTTTACATCATTGTAAGTGTATTTGCCGCTAAAGCACAAGCGAACCAATTGACCGGCAGGCAAACTACCCGAACGTTCTGGCGAAAAGGAACCATCACCATCCAGGGCATTGTTAACATCAATTACTTTACCGTGGTAATGCGCTCCTACTGAAATTCCACCACCTAGGTGAGCTACAATAAGATTCATATCTTCATAATTCGCGTCGCGGCTTTTCGCAAATTGCCGGGCAATAGCTTTTTGATTCAAAGCATGAAATATTGATACCCGCTCAAACTCAGGATGCCCCGATATTCTGGCAACATCCTGCAATTCATCTACAACAACGGGGTCTGCAATAAAGGCCCTTGCTGATGGCAATGTTTGGGCAATATTTAGTGCAATTAATCCACCAAGGTTGCTGGCATGTTCACCCATAATTCCTTTTTCAAGGTCTTCTTTCATTTGCTGGTTTACTTCATAAACGCCCCCATGTACCGGTTTAATCAAGCCCCCACGACCAACAACTACGGTAATTTTAGCTACATCAATATCAGCATTCATCAATTCCTTTATTATAACCTCTTTCCGAAACTCGAATTGGTCTGTAATCCGATTAAATTTTTCTAATTCTTCGGAACTATGTCTGATGGTTTTAAGAAAAACGGAACGGTCGTTATGATAAACCGCAATCTTTGTAGATGTAGATCCCGGATTTATGGCTAAAATTTTTATTGATTCCATAAGGCTGTAAAATTATTTGTATCTAGTGGAAGTATTATTCAAGCTCAATATTTTCAATATAGTGCTTCAAATTCCGATAAGCTATTATTTTGATAAAGCCAACATAGCGCATAATGCAATGGAATTCAATTTGGTTTTTGTGCTGTCGCCCCGCGATGAAAGAACACATGGAACCTTTGCACCGGCTACAAATGCACCCATTTCTGCTGTACTCATTTTCGAATTCATTTTATAGAAAACATTGGCAGCATCTAAATTAGGAAAAAGCAAACAATCGGCATTACCGGCAACTTCGCCACCAATCCCTTTTATTTGAGCCGATTCTAAGTCAATACTGGCATCCAGTGAAAGAGGACCGTCAATAAAAGCACCTTTTATTTGGCCCCGGTCACCCATTTTGGCAATAATACTGGCATCTACCGATGAGGGTAACCCTGTAAGTACCTGCTCGGAAGCTGAAATGACAGCCAACCTGGGTTTTTCAATGCCCAACGATTGAGCGGTTTGAATTAAGTAATTGGCAATAGCTACTTTTTGTTGTAAATCGGGTTCCGGAATAATGGCTACATCACCAACCACCAACAATTTGTGATAGTGGGAGTTTTCAATTACGGTAACATGACTAAGAACTGCTTTGGGAGGCAATAAACCGGCTTCTTTATTAAGAATGGCCCGCATGTATTTATCGGTTGAGAGCAAACCTTTCATCAGAATGTCACCCTGTCCATCATTTATTAATTTTACAGCTAAATAGCCTGCTTTGGAATCTGATTTGCAATCAACAATTTCAAATTTCTTACTATTGATATTTTCCGCTTTGCAAACTTTTTCAATTTCAATACCATCTCCAACCAATATTCCTTCTACAATACCTAAATCAATAGCTTGACTTACAGCGCTAATAGTATGTGAATCGTTGGCCCATGCGGCAATTAGTTTCTTTTTTACTGTTCCTTGTAGCACCTCATACATTTGCTCCAACTTGGTAATATTCATAGATTTTATTTTAATGGATTACTTTTTATGGATGCAAAGCTAATGCTTGTATTTTATATAATTATCGTGTTTTACAGCACCGCAAAAAAAAGCATCCATTTGGAATGCTTTTTTTTTATAAGTTGCCCTCTTTAATTATAATTCTAAACAGAATAATTGTTTTG
>DYQV01000284.1 GCA_020719105.1 Rikenella microfusus | reverse complement strand
AATTGAATTTGGCAGCCTTTTTTTTTCTATAATTAATTGTCTTCCCTTACCAAATACTTAACAACAAGTGAACTTTTGCTTACGGTTTATATCTTAAAAATGCCTATAGCATTATTTGAAATGTTGCTTGTTACATTGACTGGTAAACCTCAAGCTAAATACATTAACCATTGTATTCTTTTTGCTTGCTGTAGGAATTCTTAAACCCCATAAAAAGAAAAAACCCTACAAACAGTAGGGTTTTGCATTATTTTGTATTTTACTTTGGCGGAGAAAGAGGGATTCGAACCCCCGGTACCTTGCAGTACAACGGTTTTCAAGACCGCCGCATTCGACCGCTCTGCCATTTCTCCGGGGGCAAAAGTAGAATAAATTTTAATTACTACAAGCAGATGGATCAAAAAAAAATATCATAATTGATTATTTGAATCAATCCTATTGATTATCAAATTTTTAATAATAATTCTTTTGGAAATTTATGTCAATACGCATTTCCAAAGGTTTGAGGTTTTCAAATCCAATAATAATAGTTACTTTGTAAAAGGTATCTTTTTTCATAGTCAGCTCCTTTTTTTGCACCAATCTTATTTTTATCAAATGAACCATATAATTGAATTGACTCAGCATCTTAAACAGTTTGTTACTCCAAACAGATACCAACTTTTTCAGCATATTCTTGAAAACCGCACAAGACATATTACGGTAGTTCTTGAAAATATTTATCAACCACAAAATGCCAGTGCTGTAGTGCGTTCCTGCGATTGTTTTGGTATTCAGGATATTCATGCTATTGAAACGAGTAATGACTACACTATCGATAAAGAAGTAGCTATGGGTGCCGATAAATACTTGACCATTAAAAAATACCATTCTAATGAATTGATAGTGCTCAATAATTTGAAAAAGCAAGGTTACCGGATTGTGGCTACTACGCCTCATGCCAAGGATTCAACATTAGAGACTTTTGATTTAAAAAAGGGAAAAGTTGCTTTATTTTTCGGTACTGAATTAACTGGATTAAGCCAAACTGTCATTGATAATGCCGATGAGTATCTAAAAATACCCATGTTTGGGTTTACCGAGAGTTTCAATATTTCCGTCAGTGCTTCCATTATTCTGCACCATCTGAATCTTCAGCTCCGAAATTCCGATATAGATTGGAGACTCACGCCTGAAGAAAAGGAATTACTTACTTACCAATGGACAAAAGCATCCATAAAAAAAGTGGACTTAATATTGAAAAAATATTGTAAAGAGCAAAACTTAAACTTTCAAGAAATTAGTTTGATATAATCAACTTTTCAGTAGAACTCCCGCTTTCACTATTTATTTGTATAAAATACAATCCCGGTTTCAAGTCCTGAGTCAATAACTTGAATGTTTTTTCATTCGTAGTTATTTTTTTACACAATAATCCCATGCCGTTGTATAACCGCACTTCAATTCCTGCAGTTATTTCATTGCTTTCAATAAAGACGAAACCTTTGGCCGGATTAGGGTAAACATTCCACTGTTTTTTTAAGGATATTTTGTCTTTATTAGCCAGTACATAGTATTCCTGAAGAGTTTCGGCAGAATTGGTTAATTCATATAAATTATTTGCAGCAATTAATGCCCAACTAATTGTAAGGGAATCATTTTTTGCTACGGTATAAGGACCAGCAGTTAACAAGGTTGCTACATCAAGGGAATCTCCCGTATTTCCAGCATTTGGACGCGAATTGTTCATAGTAAACCATTTTTCTTCATTGGTATAATCTACCATAATATCAATTCCTCCATTTCCTCCAATAACTAAGTCAAATCCGTAAGGCAATGTTATTCCGGGAGTAAGTAAACAAATTCCGGCATACATAGTTTGATTGGAATGGGTGTACGTATAAAATAAGTTAAGCTCTTGGTTATATGTTGCTTCATTCATTAAAGGGTCAACAATATTCCAATCGGCAAAAATTGACATACGCAGATTGTTTAAGCTGGCAAACCCATTGTTTGTGATGCTATATTCGTGAATAATTGATGATTCCCATATACCCGTTTTGTAGGCAATTGTTTTTTGTTTAATGGAAATTGGAAGATTCACACCCTCAATGGATTGATAACTTGTATTACCAATTAACCGTTCATTGTCACCCCATAAAGTATCAATAATTTCAGTTGTCTGGTATTCCGTTTTATCGAACAAGGAACTGGCCATATTATCTTTGCTGGTGGCCAAAATAATTCCACCAACATTAAGCAAGTTTTCCCGGAAATTATAAACAAATCCTTTTCCAATTTTTTCGTCTCGGTTTTGATACCCAATTTTTCCATTACTGGTAAGTGTAGTAGCAATTTTATTGGGTTCAATATCAATATATGTTTTATTCAAAACGCAATTAACTATTTGATAGTCTTTATAATTTATGGTTGTATTTATACCATCGGTATTGGGGGCAACCATTTCAAAAGTGAATTGAATATTTTGGTTTTCGGGCATCTGGTCACTAATTTTAAATACCAAAGGACTTTCCTTATAATCGATTTTTTCCATTGTATCTAAGACCCCAGTATTAATGATGTTTTCAACAGTTGTAATATATTCTGAATTGCTTGTAAGCCTGATAATACAGTTGGTTACTTGAGCTAAATAATTCATAGCCGAAAAGGAAACAATCAATGTATCTCCATTTGATAACGAGTTATCATGGTTGGTATTAAATTCAATATTTTCAATACGTATGGAAGGTAATGAACTAATTGAAAGGGCTCTGAAAGCATTAATCCGGCCATATCCCATTTTATGATAAAAATATTGGTTGTCGGCAATGGTATCTATAATATCGGATGTTATTCGCAGTTGCTCCGGTATTTGAAGGGCATTTAGTTCGGGCCGGTAAGCTTTTACTAAGGCAGCCACTCCTGCAGCCAGAGGAGCCGCGAAGGATGTGCCAAATCCATTTATATAGGTATTGTTTTGATTTGTTGACCTGACATTACTGCCTGGAGCGCAGATATCTACTTCAATTCCATAAGTGGAGCCTGTCCATTTTAAATCGGACCAATCAGTAGCTGCAACGCTTAAAACTCCTTTTAAAGATGCCGGATAATAAGGGGTATCAGTTTTACCATTTCCGGCTGCTGCAATTACTACACAGTTTTTTTTGTTTACAGCATAATCAATAACATCAGCTCCTAATAACGATTTTGCGGTTCCACCCCAGCTACAATTAATTATTTGGCAACCATGGTCGGCTGCATACACAATTCCTTGATAGGCAGTACTCATGTCACCCGTTTCATCCATCACTTTAATGGGTAGTAATTTTGTTAAGTAACCAATGCTTGCAATTCCAATCGAATTATTGGTAACAGCCGATGCTAAACCTGCAACTATGGTTCCATGATGGTTATACTCACTTTGGGCATTGTTGTCATTTTCACCAAAATCCCATCCCCGGTAATTGTCGATAAAGCCATCCATATCGTCATCAATTCCATTAATGGTATCGTTGTAGTTAAATTTGAAATTTGCCTGTAAATCTTCGTGATAAAAATCAACGCCGGTATCTACAATTCCGATAACTATGTTTGTATCACCCTGTGTAATATCAAAGGCATCAAATGCTTTAATTAAAGGTAAATAGTATTGCGATTCAATTTGAGGGTCATTGGGTGCTTCCAAAACATCTATCTTATAAATTGGTTCCGCATATTCTACTTCGGATAATTGATTTAAAAGGTTGATGGTTTCCAATAATCTTTTTCCATCGGATAGTTCTATTTCGTAAATAGAACTTAAAGTGTGCGTGTTTTTTTGTGTTGAACTTATTTCTTGATGTCCTTTGAACATAGGTTGTAGCTTACTAATTTTTACGCCTAACTGAAGTTCAATTTGTTCTATAATTTTTTGATTTACCTTAGTTTTTGAACCAGATGGAATAACCTTGACAGCAATTTTATTGGAATAATAATTAGCATTCTGGGCATTTATTACTAATTGCAGTAGTATTGTTATTAGGGAAAATAGAAGTGTTCTTTTCATCTTTTATAGCGGCTATCTAGTTGAACGTGGATTTTTTAAGCGTTTTCAATAAGTACAAAAATAACTCTTTTTATGGTTATATAGTATAGAATTAATTCCGAGCATGATAACCATTTGGCAGTTAGTTAAACTTTTACTTTACTAGTTTGAACCCGAATGTCTTTTATGGTTCTTTGTTAG
>DYQV01000283.1 GCA_020719105.1 Rikenella microfusus | reverse complement strand
GGAAAAGGAACTGGCCTTGGCCTTTCAATAACTTACAATATTATTAAGGAGCATAAAGGTAAAATTGATTATACTTCTGTGGTGGAAAAAGGAACCACCGCAATTGTTACCTTGCCTGTTCAAATTGAAACAAAGGAATTAACCTAAGTAAATCTACAAGTGATATTTTGATTAAATATCAGATAAATTGAGTAGCTATTTATTGCCTATTCCATAATTCTTTAAAACCTCACAGGCATTCAATAATCGTTGTTCACCAAAACCGGAGATTATTTCGAAAGGAAATCCAAAATGTTGCAATTCGCTTTGGTACATGTCAAATAGTTTTTCCCGCATTTCGCCTCCATTTTCGCGCACTGAGTCAGGAATCCAGGGTAAATCGGTTGCACAAAGCAAATGCAAGGCTTTTGGAAGTTCAATAATCGCATCAATCAACCAATTTGGGCATTGCTTATAAACTACATCGAACCAAACTTTAGTAATAATTAATCCAGTATCAAATATTAATAAGGGCTTTATTGTTGTTTTATATTCCAAAAACTGATTAATCTGTAATCTGGCAATAGCCTCAACATCAGCGTAGGTATAGGGCCGATGTAAATTCTCAATATAACTGCGCGACAATTCAGGCATCCATTTGCAATGAAAACTTTGAGCCAAAGCCTTGGCTAATTCTGTTTTTCCTGTCGATTCAGGTCCGGTAATTACAATATAGCTGGTGAAGACTGATTTTTTTTCCATTGCTTGATCCATTCAAAATAGCCAACTATGGCTAATGCAGTATAAACTAAAAAAAGAAGAATGCTTGGAAATAATCCCCTATAATAAAACAAACCTATATATATCAAATCAACAATAACCCAAATAATCCAATGCTCCAATACTTTACGAGCCAGCATCCATGTGGCAGTAACACTTAAAGATGTAGTTAATGCATCCAGCCAGGGAACAGGCGAATCGGTAAAATAAATTAAAAATTGGGCAATTCCGACCATCATAATACAAGTAAAGAATAATAAATACAACTTGTTGCTTTTACTTAAACGCGTAATTGGAAGAAATATCATTGACATACTTGCATCCACTCCAGCCCAGTGAATCCAGCCATAAATTCCAACCAAAACATAATATACCTGTAACAGCATATCAGCATAAATTTGCGATTGAAAAAAAACAAAAAAGTACAATATGGAGGACGCAATACCAAAAAACCAACAACTGACCCGTTGTTTTACTGAAAGAATTATGTAAATAATTCCTGTCAAAACGGCCAAGTTTTCAACCCAACTATTAATCACCCATTGACAGAATAAATCCATATTTTTTTATTTACCAATAATAAAAATTCCTTTTTGATTCATCAATGATTAAAAATTTAGACGAATCAAAAAGGAAATCTTTTTCTTTTACTTTTCCAAATAAACTCTAACTAATAATTATTTCATCTACTTGGAACTGGGATTCAATTTCTGCAACTTCGATTGATACATCTCATCGCTTAACATTACGTTTACTGCCTGGATATAAATTGGATCTAATAAATTAAATATTTGAAACGATTCGCTGGAACCCCATATATCTCTTGCAATTAAGGCTTTTAAATTTAGCTTTAAATTAGCCTTGCTTGCATTAAAATCTTCTTCAACAAACGGAAGCTTGTCATTTTCGGCAAAATCGGTCAACGATTTTAAAAAGGCATCATCAATTTCGAAAGTTTTAAGATAGCTTTCAAAATTCTGCTCTGATTTTGAACCTTTGTACTTCTTTTCTAACATGGTTCGGTTCTCATCGATATATTTCAACACAAATCGGTTAACAATTCCTTTGCGAATCAAATCGCGGTAATAATTAGAGTAACCCGTAGTATCGATGGGAACAAAAATATCAGGCATAATTCCGCCCCCTCCATAAACTATACGTTTACTTTGGAGTGTAAAATATTTTTGTGATTCAGGAAAATGAATGGAATCAGCATTTGAAAGTTCCCCATTGTTGTAACGGTTCACTAAATCTTTCTCATAATCAGCGTTTCCTTTTTCATACGATTTTTGAATTAACCGTCCTGTTGGCGTGTAATACCTAGCCGTGGTCAATCGCAACATAGAGCCATCGGGTAAATTCAATGGGCGTTGAACCAGTCCTTTTCCAAATGTCCGGCGACCAACCAAAACGCCACGGTCCCAATCCTGAATTGCCCCGCTAACAATTTCACTAGCAGATGCAGAACCTTCATCAATCATGATAACAATCTTTCCCTCTTCAAACGTTCCGCCTGAAGTGGCTATCATTTCTTGCCTTGGACTCTTTATTCCTTCGGTGTAAACAATCATTTTACCGGTTGCTAAAAACTCATCGGCTAAGTCTTGTGCCATATTCAAATATCCACCCCCATTATCGGTAAGATCCAGTATCAGATTTTTAGCTCCTTCACTTCGTAATTTCTTCACTGCAGTACGGAATTCGTCCATGGTGGTTGCGGCAAATCGGTTAATTTTAATGTAACCAACTTTTTCTTTCTTATTTACCATATAGGCTGCATCAACACTATAAATAGGAATTTTATCGCGGATTATTTCAAAATCGAGCAATTCCTTCTCTCCCCTACGGCTAATACCCACAGTAACTTTTGTTCCTTTTTTTCCACGCAATTTATCAAAAACCATTTCGTTGGTAAGTTTTATACCGGCAACATTGGTGCTGTCAATCCTAAGAATGCGGTCGCCCGCCAAAATGCCAACTTTTTCAGAGGGACCACCAGAAATGGGTGAAACTACCATTAACGTATCGTCCATAATATTGAATTGAATGCCAATACCTTCAAAGTTTCCTTGCAAAGGCTCATTCATTTTCTCCACTTCTTTTTTATCGATATAAACGGAATGAGGATCCAATTCTTTAAGTATTTCTACGATAGCATCATCTATTAATTTCTGCTTATTAACGGAATCAACATAATAACTGTCGATATAACCAAACACTTTCGAAAACTTATAAATCTCATCATTAAATAATTGTCCATATCCTTCATTTGAGAGGAATAGTAAACTAATTATTACACTAAAAAAAATTCTTTTAAACATGATATAATAATTTATATTTTAATACTTAGGATTTCTGTTAACAGGAACAGGTAAGCGACTTTAATGTTTTATTTGGTCGAAATCTGTGCTTCAAAGATACAATAATTATTGGTTATACTTGCCATTGTTTCATTGAGTCATTTGCGCAATAGTAGCTTATTAATTAGCTATAGTGACTTTGAAAAATGGGCCATACGGTGAATTGAAAAAAATATACCTTTGCGGACATTATTTTTGGAGACCTTGATATCAATAAGAATATTTTTTTAAAGAATTAAATTTATAAATAAATGAAACGAATTTGTGTTTTTTGTGGATCAAACTTAGGCAATCACCCTGATTATACTGTTATTGCACGTCAACTAGGAGAAATATTAGCCCTGAATCAGATTGAGCTGATTTATGGCGGTGCCAATGTAGGCTTAATGAGGATAACCGCTGAAGAAGCTTTAAAAAACAAGGGTAAAGTTACTGGAGTAATTACCCATTTTTTGGCCGAAAAACACTTGACTTTGCCCGGATTGTCTGAACTCATATTAGTAGATACCATGCACGAGCGCAAAGCCAAAATGGCTGAACTGGCCGATGGGTTTATTGCTTTACCCGGCGGTTATGGGACATTGGAAGAGCTTTTTGAAATACTCACTGCGGCACAATTGGGTTTTCATCATAAACCGGTAGCCATTATTAACATTCATGGATACTACGATTTTATGAAATTACAGATAGAGAAAATGGTGGATGAAAAATTGCTTTTGGCGCCTCATTCGGGAATTGCTCAATTTGTAAATACGCCTGCTGAGGCACTGAATGCAATGCAAAATTATTCTGCACCTATTGTTGGAAAATGGATTGAGGACATTCGCAGGGATAATGGACATTCCATAGAAAATTAAGCTTGCATTTCCAGTCTTTGCAACGCGACTTAGCTGTTTATTCCTTTTTAAATTGGATACTTTTTTTTCACTGGATTTTAATGAATTAAAAGAGGGTGTCTAAAAAGTTGAAAAACAGAAACCGCAAAGGTCACTGAGTTTTTTCGCAAAGACCGCAACGTTTTAGTTATCAAAATTTTAAACTTGGTGTTCTCTTTGTTTTCTTAGTTTTCTTTGTGGTAAAATATTCT
>DYQV01000282.1 GCA_020719105.1 Rikenella microfusus | reverse complement strand
CCATCGCACATTCACACCTTTCGCAATGCTCAGGTATGAATAAAGCGGGTTAAATAGCTGGATGTATTTTTCAGGAATGAGTCTAAGAATATTCATATTGACAGAATTCATTTTTGCAAGAAGGAAATAGGAAGGAATTACCACACGATACAATCGTGCGGCAGCGGGGGTCTGACAAGACACTAGTTTCATTTAAATGCTAATTTTATGAGGTTGTCTAAAAAGTCATCGGATGAAAACTTTTAACAAAAATAGTAATTGTTAAAATATAATAAATCAACTAATTAGAAATTCATCCGATGGCTTTGTTATTAATAAATCCAACTTATTAGACCGCATCATATTTTTACATACAAACCCTATGTTTAACATACTTAAAACTTTTTCCGCTTTAATTTTCTTAATTGGATTTTTTGCAGTTACCACGTCGTGCAATAAACCCAATGACGGGGATCCGCCAATCCTTCCCACCGACAGCAACCTATACGTTCTTCAAGGAAAATTGGTATATCATTCTTATTCCTGCTATTCGTGTAACGATTCCAAATTATATCTTTACGATTTTGGTACTAAAAAGCTGACTATCCTGAGTACAGTTTGGAAAATAACGAACCCCATGAATGCCCATTTTTCGCCCGACGGAAAAAAAATCGTTTTCATGGGAATACCCTCAGGCCCCGATAATTGGGATGTTTTTATGTTTGAACCGGGTTCACTGGTTCCACCGGTTAACCTTACCTCAAATTCACCGGGCCGCGACGAGGACCCTAAGTTCTCGCCCGATGGCACCAAAATTATTTTTAAACGGAATGGCATTTTAAAAGAAATGGATACTACCGGACTTATCCTCAATACGTTTACGGTTCCGCAAAGTGAGGCATCAATGCCTTACTACACGGCTGATGGCAATGGGTTGCTTTATGCCGGCAACGAACCGGGAGGTTCTACCTTGGACATTTTTCTCCTCTCCACCACCGATGGAACCACCCGCGCCCTATCAACCACACCAAAGGTTGAAGAATACTACCCGATTACAAAAGACGATACCAGCTTTTTATTTACCCGGTGGAACAGCCCATACAACGATAACGACCAAGTTTATCTGGGTTTTTTCGATGGACGTCCGTCTGTTCGTTTGCCATTTAACCAAACTAACAATAATTTCTCCGATGCCTTTCCTGTTGATGGGCACACCGTGGTTCTTTCAAGTACCATGAGTGGTGGCAAGGGAGCTTATGATTTGTATCTTGCCGATACCAAGACGGGTGAAACCTGGTCCCTGAATTTATATAATCCATACATAAACACAGCCAACAACGAGTTGGGTGCTTGCTATTCGAGTAAATAATGAAACGGTAGTTGTATTATGATTGGGAAACTAAAAAAAAATGACAACCCCCATCCTGAGAACTTGGTACCATGCCGTATAAGCGGGAACTATCCTTGATTGGAGTTGTTGTAGATTTAAAATAATGGGAAAAACCTTTTTTATCTTCTCATAACTACACTACAGCGCTAGTGTCCTCCACTGGGGGACGATAGGGGGGATTTTTATTACATCTACTGATGTTGATAAAAAATGATGAACTTTACTAAACAATAACACTTTGTGGAATATTTTAATAAATCCAATATGAGAAAGATACGATTATCACTAATGGTTTCCTTAACACTTCTGCTTGCATTACCTGCTTTTTCCCAAAATGTTCCAAAGTTACCTGAACCGTCGCTTGAAATTAAATGGCAGCTCATTACCAATAATTACAACAACGGTGATGTCAATCAATCATCAATAACAATAACCAATACCGGTGATGTTGTTTTACCTGCCATAGGTTGGGCCGTTTACTTTAATTATAATCGCAAGGTATTCCCTGAAATGGCCAAGGGCGGGTTATTGGTAGCGCATGTAAATGGCGACCTGTTCCAAATAAAACCCGCAGCCGCTTTTACAGGTTTAAAACCGGATTCCTCCGTTACGGTTTTATTTGTGTCGGAAGGCAATTTACTTAATTACACCGCAGCTCCCTGCGGCTTGTACTTTGTTTGGGATGCCAATCCTGCAAAAGGTTACACAATAACAAATTATACCATTGAACCCATCCCCGATACAGCAGCAGGTTTTGTTACCCCAGAAGTTACATTTTCCAACAACCAAGCCATACGCGACATTCCAACCGACAGCCTCCCAAAAATATTCCCAACGCCCATCCGTTTTTTATCCGGTAACGGGGAATTCCATCTCGATACAAAGGTTAGGATAGTTACAGAACGTGAATTTGCCAACGAAGCCGCTTATCTTTCCGATGAAATGAATTTACTTTTAGGAAAGAAATTGGTAATTGCCGCTTCTACCACCGACGGCCAAGAAATAATACTAACCAAAGTACCCATGGCCGAGGAAGCGTATCAACTGGACATACAGCCTGGTAAGGTTGTGATTGCGGCATCCACCGCAGCGGGGATTTTCTATGGTATCCAGTCGCTCAAGTCATGTATGCCGGTTTCAGCCTGGGAAAAAACACAATCCTGGATTAACATTCCGGCAATGCATGTTGATGATACACCCCGTTTCGGATACAGAGGTTTTATGCTCGATGTGGCCCGCAATTTCCATTCAAAAGCCGAGCTTTTAAAAGTGATTGATGTAATGGCGGCGTACAAAATGAATACACTTCATCTGCATTTTAGCGACGACGAAGGCTGGCGGATTGAAATACCATCATTACCCGAACTTACCGAGGTTGGGGCCCAACGCGGCCATACGTTAGACAGCAAAGAATTCCTGCCGGCTTCGTATGGTTCAGGACCGGAACCCGGTTGTACCCGGGGGAGCGGCTATTATTCAAGAACCGATTTTATTGAGATTTTAAAATATGCTACCCAAAGACACATACAAATTATTCCCGAAATTGAATCGCCGGGTCATAGCCGCGCTGCCATTAAGGCAATGGATATGCGGTATCGCCGGTTTATGGAGCAAGGCAATAAAACGGAAGCTGAACGGTTCTTGCTCCGCGATATAAACGATCAATCAAAATACTCCACCGCCCAACTATGGACCGATAACGTTATGTGCGTAGCCCTTCCGTCAACTTATACATTTATCGGAAAAGTTGTGGATGAACTAAAAACCATGTACAGCGAAGCCAATGCCCCGCTCACTACTATTCATCTTGGCGGCGATGAAGTCCCTGCAGGTACCTGGCAGCATTCGCCAATCTGCAATGCTTTAATTGAAACCGATTCCACAGTAAATTCAACCGACGATCTTTGGTATTACTATTTTACCAAAATTAATGCATTGCTTAAGGAGCGCAACCTTGTTTTAACCGGATGGGAAGAAATTGGTATGCGCAAAACAATTCGCGACGGTGAAAAATGTTTTATCCCAAACCCCGGTTTTGCAAATAACGGGTTCAGGGTAAATGTTTGGAATAATGGTATTGGCTGGGGTTCCGAGGATTTGCCCTACCGCTTGGCAAATGCGGGGTACCAGGTAATCCTTTCATGCGTGAGCCACTTGTACTTCGACCTAGCTTATGAAAAATCCCCAAAGGAGCCCGGCTATTACTGGGGTGGATTTAACGATTCCGATAAATCGTTTAATTTTATCCCTTACGATTATTATAAAAATACCACCGAAAATACCGAAGGAACGCCAATAGATGCATCGCTGTTCGTTGGCAAAGATCGGTTAACCGATTATGGAAAGTCAAATATTCTTGGCATTCAGTGTCAGTTATGGAGCGAAAATGTACGTACCGATGCAACCCTGGAATATCTGTTACTACCAAAACTACTGGCATTGGCAGAACGAGCCTGGGCTCCCGACCCATCTTGGGCAACCGAGCTTGATAACGGGAAAGCCCGCATTTTATATACCAATGCGTGGTCGGTATTTGTTAATACTCTGGGCAAAAAAGAACTTCCACGGTTGGATTGTTATCAAGGAGGATTAAATTACCGGATTCCGCCAGTGGGTGCTGTGTTTACTAATGGAAAAGTACTAGCCAATATCCAGATACCCGGTTTTACTATCCGCTATACCACCGATGGTACTGAACCTACTATTAAAAGTAAACCATACATGAGTCCTATTCCCGAAAAAGGGGTAATTACATTGTGTGCTTTTTCAAAAAACGGTAGAAAAGGAAGGTCAATTACCATTGTAAATAAATAACTTTAACCCGCTTTATTCATACCTGAGCACAGCGAAAGGTGTGAATGTGCGATGG
>DYQV01000281.1 GCA_020719105.1 Rikenella microfusus | reverse complement strand
AATATTAAATTCTCAGCAGGTTGAAAAAAAATGACTTGTCGGAGTGGACTCAATAATACAATGAAAAACGAAACGAAAATGAGACGATTAATTAATTTAATTATATAATTGTTTTTAATTCAATGGTTTATATTTGTCTTTTACAAATTGATTACTTTTGCAAATAAAAAACAAACCGGCGTTATGAATAAGAAAAGTTTGGTAAAAATCCTCAACAAAGAATTAACAATTCTGACGGATATTGTAAGTGAGTTCTCGAAAGAGGGCGAAGTTCATGCCTTTGAAGTGGATATGGCTCTTTGGAAAACAAAAGATATTTACGGCCAATTGTTGCTTTTAAAGAAAAATGACGCCTCCATTACCTTTACGGTTGCAAACGATTTGGACGAGGTACCTTTTAGTCCTGCAATTGCTAGGATAATAGTATCAGATAACAGTGAAATTCAAAATTCCAATGTAAAAACCACTGCTGAAGAAATTGAATTAGTGGAAATTAATACGGTTAAAGATATAACCGATTCGACGACTCAAAAAGTAGAGCCTACATTGGAACCGGTTGAAAAAGAACCTAAAGCAACTCCTCCATTGCAAGAGGTAGTTGCACCAGCCATTGAAATTGAACCAGAATTGACGGAACCCATGACTAAATCCATTGTTCCGGATGAACCGATAATATTATTGAGTGAAAATTCAAGAGAAGTAGAAGCTACTTCCAGCGCATCGCTGAATGAAATAACTGCACCAGAGCCTGACAATAATGGGGAAAAGCTGCTTGAAATATCGGTACTAACGGATTTGCCCCAAAAAGAAGAACCAATTTCAGAAGAAAAAAGCACTTATATTCAAACGGGAATCATTGCAGATAAGTTCCAAAAGCTAACTCCATCACTAAACGATACATTAATAGGAATAAAAAACAATAAAAATCTGGCTTCTGCGCTTAAAGAAAGTCCTATCCGAAATTTAAAATCGGCTATAAAGCTTAACGATCGCATTTGGTTTACCAATGAATTATTTAATAAGAACAAAATGCAATTCGAAAAAACGATAAATGTACTCAATCAATCATCCGATTTGGATGAAGCGTTAGCTTATTTGTTCACTAACTTTAATTGGGATCAAAAACAAAAAAGCACCATTAGTTTTATGGAATTAGTTTTCCGCCGATTTGCCCATTAATTGAGAGTATATGCCCAAACTTTATATTGTTCCCACGCCCATCGGTAATCTTGAAGATATAACTCTCAGGGCTTTGAGTGTGTTGCGCTCGGTTGATTTTATTCTTGCCGAAGATACCCGCACCACGGGGTTTTTATTGAAACATTTTGAGATACAAAGCAAATTATTTCCTTATCATAAATTTAACGAGCACAAACAACTCGAATATTTGATACAGCGCATTGCTACAAGCAATTCAGTAGCTTTAACCACCGATGCCGGAACACCTGGCATTTCCGATCCGGGTTATTTAATTGTGAAACACTGCATTGATAAAGAAATTGATGTTGAATGTCTGCCCGGAGCAACGGCATTAATTCCGGCCTTAGTAAATTCCGGATTACCCAACGATCGTTTTACTTTTGAAGGTTTTTTGCCACAGAAAAAAGGCCGTCAAAAAAGAATTGAGGGGCTAGTATTTGAACCCAGAACGATGGTGTTTTATGAATCGCCTCATAGGCTTATTAAAACACTTCAGCAGTTGAAAGACTTTTTTAATCAGGAGCGAAATGTATGTGTAAGCAGGGAACTTTCGAAATTGCATGAAGAGAATTATCGGGGAACTTTTTCGCAAGCCATTGAACATTTTTCACAAAAAACCATAAAAGGCGAAATTGTTCTTGTGGTGGAAGGTTTTAATAATAAGAAAGAAAAAGAAGATATTCTGGAATAAAATGTATATTTGAATAGCAGGATTTGATTCTGCAAAGGGGTGTTTTTTAGGTTCAATTATGTATAAAGTTGTAATTGTTGATGATGAGCAAGATGCCATTGAATCAATAAAATTAATTATTCAAGAGCATTTCACCGATATTGTAATTAGTGGAACCGCAAACTCTGCTAAAGAGGCCATTAAAATAATACCAATGGTTGAACCGGATATTGTTTTTTTGGATATTGAAATGCCCGGAGGAACTGGTTTCGATGTTCTTGAAGGACTTCCTTATCGGAACTTCAACGTAATTTTTGTAACTGCATACAACCAATATGCCATAAAAGCCTTTAAATACTCAGCACTAGATTATATCTTAAAACCTATTGATATTGACGAACTGGTTACCGCAGTGTCAAAAATGCACCGTTCGAATACCAATCAAAAAGTGGAAGACAAAATAAACCTATTGCTCGATAATGTTAAAAACAGTAAGCCGGACAAAATTGCCCTTTCCACTTCGGAAAGTATTGAATTTGTTAATATATCGGACATTGTGCAGATATTAGCCGAAGGAAGTTATTCCACCTTAAAATTCTTGGATCAAACAGAATTGGTGGTTTCAAAGAATTTGGGCGAATTTGAGAGCTTACTGGAAGACCATCCGTTTTACAGGCCTCATCAATCGCACCTTATAAACTTGCTTCATGTAAAAAAAATTAACCGCCTTGGCAATGAAATAATTATGGATAATGGTTCTGTGGCCTTCCTTTCCCGCCGGAAGAAAAACCATTTTCTGGAAATAATGGCATCCATGGTTCAACATAAGAAATAGAAACAGTCAGGCAAAGCAGGGTTACTTGTTTTTTCGATGCGAAAATACCGCATTTGAAGTCATTTAATCCAGTTGTGAAAATGTTCATACCAAATATACATTCAAAAAATCCTTAAAATTGGTTTATCGTAATATTGCAATCAATTATTACCTTAAAATGATTGCATCATGGGTTTTTCTTCTTCCTTATCGAGTTATTCCATTTCACAATTAGAGGTTTCGAAAGTAGCCCGCGCTATTGGTCATCCTGCACGGATTGCCATTTTAGAACTTCTTTTAAAGAAAGATTGCACCTGCAATGACCTGGTTAGCCAATTGCCTTTGGCACAATCTACGGTATCGCAGCACTTAAAAGAGTTAAGGAAAGTACGTTTGATTCATGGATTGGATATGCCCCCAAAAACCATTTATTCGCTAAATAAACTAGCTTATTCGCAAGTACAGGTTTTATTAAATAGTTTTTTTCAATGTTAGTTGGTTAGTTGTTGTAAAAAAAGAGGTTACTTTAAAGGGTAGCCTCTTTTTTTTTATTACAGTTTGGAGAGCTCCCGTCCAAGCCCCCGCTGCCGCACGAGTCCTCTCGTGTGGAGCTAAATAATGCCAAAAGTGTAAAATGGTCAGCTTGGAGTTTTGACCAATATTATTGTAAAATAATAACCACGCGATGTAATCGCGCGGTAGCGGTAAAAGATTTTGAAAGTTTGAATTGGCGGGTGGTTTATGAATAACACAAAAGCCCGGGAAACCGTGTTTCAATATGTATGCCCACTGCGGTTATCAATAAAAGCAACAAGTTCAATATCATTGCCATTTACACGATATATCAAAGATGTTTTCCCAGATATAACGCATTTACGAAGTTTTTTGTGCTTGGGCGAAGGCGGGCAAAGATTTTTATGCTGTCTGAGCTTGTTTAATAGGTTTTCGACCATTTGTTCAAAATCTGTGGCAATTTGTACAGGCCATTGCTCAAGAATAAACGCTATTGTTCGCAGGTATGTTTCTTCAGCTTCAGGCGACCAGTATATTTGAAACTCACGCATCATTTATTTTCCAATAGATTTTTAACTTTTTGTTTTACCTGATGGTGAGGAATGCGTTGACCATTATCTAACTGTTTTAGCCCTTTTTCTACGGATGCCATTTCATTGGCCGAAAGGGCGTCCCACCAGTCAACTTGTTTGCTTTTAAGTGAGCCAAAATACTCCTGTACTTTTTCCAGCACACTAATATCGTCTGTTTCCACAATAAGACGGTGCAGGTTGTTTTTAATTTCAGATACAGTTATATCCATGGAATTATTGATTTTAATAGGATAATTACTAAAATGGAAAAATTATAGCACAAATTTATGACAATAAAATCAAAAATATTATGAAACATCTGGCAAATTTCTTTCTGCTATCACGGCATTTTTTCTAACCCCTGCCGCACAAGTCCTCCCTTGATTCTGTATGTGAGGGTGTAACTTTTTACTATCAGCGACTTAACAAATATAAAAAGCAATATTAAAATGGGGAGTCACGCCCTCACTCTCCATTAATTA
>DYQV01000018.1 GCA_020719105.1 Rikenella microfusus | reverse complement strand
ACAAAACAGCTAACCCGGATTATTCATTAATAATCCTGACGATTAAGCTACACCTCAATATTGGGAAAATAAAAACTCCCAATTTTGGGTGTAGCTAAATCGGGGTTTCCCGCTTTGCAACCCAATGCCCATCGCACATTCACACCTTTCGCTGTGCTCAGGTATGAATAAAGCGGGCTAATATAAAGTACTTGTATCAATTGTAAACAATAGCCATCAAAAAATATAGATACAAGTCCAATTTCTACCAGATATTCTTATTTTTACCTAAATTTTTAATAAAATACCGATGAATGTTTTAATTCTTGGTTCGGGAGGAAGGGAGCACACCATGGCCTGGAAGATAGCCCAAAGCAAACTACTGAGTAACTTGTATATAGCCCCTGGCAATGCAGGAACCAGTCAGGTTGGTACCAACCTCAATGTTTCAGTAACCGATTTTGAATCCATTAAAGAAATTGTATTAAAATATAAAATAAACCTGGTAGTGGTTGGTCCCGAAGACCCGTTGGTAAAAGGTATCCGCAACTTTTTTGAAGAAGATGTGGAAATAAAACACATTCCCGTTATTGGACCCGACAAAACCGGAGCCCAACTGGAAGGAAGCAAAGAATTTTCGAAAGAGTTCATGGTAAAATATAAAATCCCAACAGCAGCTTACGGCAGTTTTACCCTTGAAACCTATACCCAGGCCTGTACTTTTTTAGATACCCTGACTGCACCCTACGTTTTAAAAGCCGATGGGTTAGCTGCCGGAAAAGGGGTTCTTATTATTAACGATTTGGGAGAGGCTAAATCGTCACTAAGAATAATGCTGCAAGGGCAATTCGGTGAAGCATCCAATAAAGTAGTAATCGAAGAGTTCCTTTCAGGCATTGAAGTATCCTATTTTATTGTTACCGATGGCGATAATTACCTATTATTGCCCGAAGCCAAAGATTACAAGCGGATTGGGGAAAAAGATACCGGATTAAACACTGGGGGCATGGGAGCGGTATCACCCATTCCCTTTGCCAACAAAGAGTTTACCGAAAAAGTAATTAATCGCATTATTGAGCCTACTGTTAAAGGATTGAAAGCCGAAGGAATCAACTATCAGGGCTTTATTTTCTTTGGCCTCATTAAGGTTAATAATGAACCCATAGTTATAGAATACAATGCCCGCCTAGGCGACCCGGAAACAGAAGTGGTGCTGCCCCGCATTGATGCCGACTTTTTGGAAATTCTGGCCGCCATTCCATCAAAAACATTAAACCAAGTCCCTTTTGCCATTAAACCGGAAGCGGCGGCCACCGTAATGATGGTTTCTGGTGGTTATCCGGGCGATTATGAAAAAGGCATCGTAATGACCGGTTTTGACCAAATACACGACAGCTTACTGTTTCATGCAGGAACTACCGTCAAAAACAATCAAACGGTAACCAATGGGGGTCGGGTTTTAGCCATTACTTCCATGGGAACCGACCGGCAACAGGCTTTAAAAAAATGCTACAAAAACGCTGAATTAATTAATTTTGCACACTGCTATTTCCGTCACGATATTGGATTCGATTTATAAAACTATGCTATGCTTCTAAAAATATTCAAAAGCAATCACCCCTACGTAATATTCTTAATTCCATTTTTGGGAATCGCCCTGTGGATACCTTCTCTTTTGAGTTTAAACCTTAATACCCAGCCGGCTCCTTTATCGGATGCAACATTCATCTATCAATGGATTTATAACTTTATTGCCCCTTACCCTAAATTATCCTTGGTGCTGGCTTTACTCTTTCTTATATTGCAATCCTATTTTCTTATTCGGCTTAACTTCAAGTACATTTTTATTGAAACCAAAACCTACTTGCCTTCAGTGATGTTTGTATTGTTTGGTTCCATTTTGCTTCCGTATCAACAAATGCATCCAATAATAATTGGCAATTTTTTTCTTCTCTTTGCCATCGATAAGGTTTTTGTTATCGACAAAGAAGTAAACCAAATAAAACGATATTTTGAAGGTGGATTTCTTTTAGGAATTAGTGCCCTCTTTTATCCCCATTATTATGTTTTTATCCTATTAATATGGCTTTCGCTGATAATTCTTAGAAATTACACCTGGCGCGAATGGATAGCTCCACTCATTGGTTTTATAACACCGTTGGCCCTTCTTTTTGCATTTTTGTTTCTATTTGACCATCATCAGTTACTAATTAACAATCTGAAAGAGACCCTAATTAGCACTTCACCAAAGCAAGTTTTTTACTTTTGGTCCATTATTCCCTTGGTAGTAATTGCCTTGGTTCTATTAATTGCTATGCTATGGAGCTTACTCTATGTTGGGGTAAAGAAAATAAGTACCCGCAAATATTTTACCCTTTTCTTTTGGTTTCTGGCTCTAACATTCACTGCTGTTGCATTGCACCCCTCTATTGGGTTCGAAACAATTTACATTGCAGCCATTCCACTATCTATTCTATATTCCATCTTTTTTACTGAAAGCCATAGAAATTGGATGCTTGAACTACTTTTCATACTGACTTTTTTATCCGTATTTGCTATTATCTGGCTACATTAAAACTTTTATTGCCTGATAAGCGTTTACAAATTCAACATACTTGACCTATAAATCCACTATGTTTCATGATTGAAGAATTTGCAGACAGCAACAAGCAAGCGGAACTCTATAAAACCCTTTTCAACGAGTCAATTATTCCAATGGGAATTTTGCGGGCTGAGGAATCAAACCCAAGTTCAGATTTCAAGGTTCAAACAGCCAATAAATCATTTTTAGCAATCTCACATATTAAAAACCCTACTTTTCCCATCGCTGTCCAGGAAGCTTTTTCATTTTTAAACAACTTTAATAGCTCTCTGATTCACCAAAAAATTGAATCGTCAAACCACGATTCATGTTTGTTTTATTATGAAACCGATGGTAAGCACTTTAGGTTCACCCTTAAAAAATTAACTGCTGTTGAATTCTCATTTACCTTGGAAGAAATTACTGAACTTCAACAGAAAAAACTTGAGCTGAGAGAAAAGGATTATCAACTTAAAGAATCGCAAGAAATTGCTCAATTAGGATATTGGATTGAAAATCATGAAAAGGAAGATAATTATTGGTCGGAACAGTTTTATAGTATTTTAGGTATTCCGGTTAAAAATATAGAACCCTCTTTTACAAATTATTTACAGTTCGTTTTCCCTGAAGATTTTTTAAAGGTAAAAGAATCCTATCAGGAATGCATTGATACCAAAACAGGTTTTCAATTAACCCACCGCTTACTTTTAAATGGCGGGCAGATAAAGTTTGTTAATTTAAGGTGCTATACAAAGTATAATACTAAAGGTGAACCGGCACAAACCATTGGCATTTTGCAAGATGTTTCAGCTTTTGAAATTACTAAAGAGGCATTACGTAAAAGTGAATTGATTTTCCGGTCGATATTTGAAAATGCCCCAATTGCCATTGTATTGGTAAACAGTAAATTCCAACCCATCTACGCCAATCAACAATTCAGTGACATTACCGGCTATAGTATGGATGAAGTGTTGAAAAAAGAACTAAAAGATTTTACCTTTCCTGACGATTTTGAAAACAACGCCAACCAATATGTCCGGTTATTTAACAACGAAATTTCCAGTTTTTCGCTCACCAAACGATACATTCAAAAAAACGGAAACATAATTTGGGTTAAAATAATTGTTTCCGCTATTAAGGATAAGAATAATAATACCACTTCGGCAATAGCCATGGTGCAAGATATATCGGCAGAAAAAAAAGCCTCAGAATCGCTTTTAAAAAGCGAATATAAATACCGAACCCTTATTGAAAATGCCAATGACGGGATTGGCCTTTTTAATCTCGATTTTAAACCCATTATTTACAATACAGCCCTTTATAATATGTTGGGCTATACTCTTGAAGAATACCTCCAGATTGACCACAATAACTTTGGATTGTTTCATTCAGAGGATATTCATTTAGGTAAAGAGGCCCTTTTACAATTAAAAAATAATTCCCGTATAAAAATTGAGGCCCGACTAAGAAATAATGAGGGTAATTACCAGTATTTCTCCATTAGTTATATCCCGGTTTTACATGAGGAAAAACAGGCTATTTTAATATTCAGAAGTGATATATCAAAAAGAAAAAAAGCGGAACACCAAAACGAAGAATACCGGTTGTTCCTGGAAACAATTATGAATAATATTCCGGTTTTATTCTTTGCTAAAACAACCCCCGATTTTAAATACCTTTACTGGAATAATGCCGCTGAACAAATAACAGGAATTTTGGCTGATGATACCATAGGTAAAACTGATTTCGAAGTGCAACCTTCAAAAACGATAGCTGAGAAATATTTTCAGGATGATTTAAAATTATTGAAGTTCAAAAAAAAGCTGGAAAGTGAGCATGAATATACCAATGCAAATGGCGAAATTAAGCATTTTAAAACCATTAAAACGCTACATCAATCGCCAACAGGAACACCAATAATTCTGGGTCTTTCCATGGATATTACCCAACTCAAAGAAGCAGAGCAACAAATTGAACAATCGACCCAAATGTTAAAAGAGGCACAAAAAATTGCACGATTAGGATACTGGGAATATGATGTTGCCAAAGATCTGTTCTTTGATAATCCGGAAAACAGGCAAATTCTAGGCACCGACATACTTCACTATTTTCTTAATTCAGCACAATTTAAAGACCTTTTAGTTCCTGAAGACCAAGAAGAGGTAATGAATGCCTTTTATAAATGTATTGCTACCAACACCTCGGGTAAAGGTATCATTCGAATTCAACCAAATAATGAAACCAGACACATTGCTATTAATTACCGTCCGATAACAAATGAAAAAAATGAAGTTATAAAGCTAAGAGGAACTTGTTTAGATATAACAAACATACGACGTTCAGAGCTGGCACTGCGGGAAAGCGAGAAAAGGCTTAAACAGGCCGAGCATATAGCAAAAGTTGGCTACTGGGATCACAATTATATCACAAAAGAAACTCACTTTTCCCATGAGATTTGGAATATTTTAGATATTCCTTTTAGAAATGCAGGAATCAAATTTTCAGACTTTGTTGACACCATCCATCCAGAAGATAAAGTTGCAGCCTCCATCCAATTTCAAAAATCAACACAAACAAACCAGTCCTTCGATTTCGATTTTAGGATTATAACCCGTAACCAAAACATAAAATTTATCAAAGCAATTGGAACCTTTGTTAAAAATAGCCAAGGAGAATTGCAGCGATCCATTGGAACGTTTCAGGATGTTTCTGCATTTCGTAAAACCGAATTGGAATTAAAAAAGAATACTGAAAATCTCATTCAAATCCAAAAACTATCAAAAACAGGTTATATTGAGATATCACTCCAATCAAATAGTGTGGTCTTTTGCGATTCGATGTATGATTTACTGGAGGTATCCTCTTTAACACCTTTAACTTTAGATATCTACCAGTCAATGATTCAATTGGAAGATAAGGAAATGGTTGAAAGAACCATTCAAAACACGGTTAAAAGCAAAAGTAACCATACACTTCAGTATCGAATAAAATTAACAAGTGGAAAAATTAAATATATAAGCGAAATAGGTCGGATCAGCAAATCATACCTTACCGGTGATGAATTTGCCATACGAATCATACAAGACATAACTCAAATAAAGGAAAAAGAATTGGAATTATTCCGGTGGCGGGATATAAAAAAATCAACGGCAATCGGCACTTGGGAATTCAGTTTGCTAAATGAAAACTACATTTTAAATACAGAAGCATACGGTATTCTTGATTTAGATGAAAAACAACCATCGATCGGATTTTCGGAATGGATTAAAAGAATTCATCCAGAGGATAAATTTTCAGTAGAGGTAATTTTAAACGATAGCTTCCGAAATCAAAAAAATTTCACCCTAACCTACCGAATTATCAACCCTAAAAACAATGAAATAAAATACATTCAAGATTCTAGTAGTTTCCACCATTCGCCAAATGGTAAGATTAATTTAATAGGTACCATTCGGGATATTACTAAAATAAGGCAAACAGAACAACAATTGTTGGAAAATCATGAGCTGCTTCAAGCAATTACTCAAAATTCTTCGTTTAGCATCGCTATTATTCAACACAACAAACATCTGTATGTAAATAACCAATGGTGCAAATTGATAGGAATGGAATCCAATGAAGTTATAAATAAGCTAACAATCAATGAAATATATCAGCCTGCAACCACGCATGTTATAATTGAGATTCTCCTCCATTGGAAAAAATACGGAATAAAAGAGTACCAGAATGAACTAATTGTTAAACCGATTAATGCTGCAGAATTTAAAGCGGAAATCTTTGTAAAGGAAATTGTTTTCAATCATTCAATGGCATTCTTGGTTTTATTGAACCCACAATTATAACACAGAGTCGCAAGAATTTGCGCCTCTGTATTATAGCTTCAACAATTATTTACATATTTATGTATGAAAGAATTGCCACAGCAGCGCCTTCTTTACCATCCTTAAAAAATACATTAATACTATACATGCCTGTTTTCTGGCATTGAAAACCTATTGCTGTAACAAAACTACCATCTGTTTTAATATTGGTCCCCAAAATGGATGCGTTTTCCATAAGCTGCACCACAGCTTCCCCGGCATATCCTTCCGCATTACAAACAGTAATTTTATACATGGTTCCTTTATTCAAAATTACATTGAATTTAGCCGATGGGGGTGAAACACTGCTGGCTGAAAGCTTAACTTTATAATCTTTTAAATAAGTAGCATTGCCAATTCCCAGTGCACAAACATTCACCAATTCATCGCTTTGAGCCAATGCATTATTGAACTGCAAAGCAATGAGTAGGGTTAATAATATAGTTAATATCTTCTTCATCTTACAAATTGATTATTTTGTTTCGCACAGTTCCAATCGCTTCAATAATCCGAGCCAACGTTTCATCTGAAACATCAATGTGTTGCTTGTCGTTTTGTACAATAATAAGCATTCCATCTACTTCCTTTGCCTCAGGTTCACCCATTTCGTAAGTAATTTTCACTCCTTCATACTCTTTTTTAATGCTTTCAACATCCTTAACCAATTCGTTAAAGTTATTATCCGCTTTATAGTTCTTCAATATAAGGATTAAGTCGTTCAATACTAGCTTTTGATCAGCGATACGTTCAACCACGTCTTTCTTGGGGGCTTCTTTAACAACTTGGGTTGCTAAATACATACCTTCAATCCACATTCCTGTAACAATCAATGAACTGATATTACTTCTATTTGACTGTCTCAAGTATTCATCCATGTTATTAAAACTTGAAACTGAAATGTACATTAATGAATCTAAATTTTCATTGTTTGTAGCTAATCGTTTGATGGTGTTGAAATCAAAAAACTGACCAATTCGAAGCTCATTAGCTAAACTCTTAATGGCAGTCATGTTATTAATTACAGAACCTGTTTTTTCATACATATTCAGGTAACCTAAATCGCAGCCATAAACACCAAGATTCAGTGCCTGTTTAAAATTTGTATTCAGGTCATCCAATCTATCGGTTGAGGCAAGCAATTTTTGCGAAAAAGGAACACCCGTTGATTTTAACAAGGCAGCCATTTCAACTGGCGATGAGATATTATCAATAATATCACCCATCGCTTCCTGCGATATCATCAGGGGTTTATCATCACCGAAAATCTCATCCGGAATCTCAATATCTCCCGATTTTTTCTTACTGCCATCTCCGCTGCATCCTGCAAGAGTAATTACTCCGGCAAAAAAGACAACAAAAACTATTTTAAACCTATTTCTATTCATGAGTATTTATTTTATTTTATAAAAATAACCATTTTTTCAAAATATTAAAAAAGTTTATCAAATTACTATTTCTGGAATAGATCCATGAACTTCTTCAGCCAATCATAATACAATGAAATATAACCTCCAATGGTCATAATCCAAACAATACACATATTAAACCAAAAGGTATCAAAATTTCTACCTGCAAACTGCTTCACCGGTGAAAAAAACTGAGCTCTAAAATCAAATGCATTGTCAATCCAAGGGGTTTCATAAATTGGATCGGTTTGCTGTATCAACCTATCTTTATAAGCAATTATTTTATTTTTTTCATATACTTTTCTTACAATATCCGTTACCGCTTCATTATGATATTTTTGTCGACGTTCCAAATAAACACCAGGATAGGTAATGTCTAAATAATTAATTATTTTTTCTTTTTTAGCCGTAGCGTAAGTAAATACATTGGTATAATACAATTCCAGTTTTTTAATAAATTCGGCAGTCTGATCTCCTATCTCTGGTGTAAATTTATCGATTGTCAAATCATCCAGCATCTGGAATTGCAATTCTGGAATTCGAACGGTCTCTTTATACAATTCATTCTTCAATAAAGCCAAACGTCCGGTTACTTCAACACGAATAGAATCACTATCGGTATTAATGGCTGTTATGCAATAATCAATTCTATCTTTTAACTCTGGCAGGTAATACACATTTTTGAAATCGGAAATATAGATTTGTTTCTCAATTTCATAAAAATCTTTTTCAAATTCATTGTCTTTATATTGCCGAACCATTAATCCTTCATATACCCAGCGCGTAGCCATTACTTCGCATACCGGAGGCACTCCCTCAATGCTTCCCACGGCACGGTTCAGCTTATCGAAACTGAACATAGCACCACCAAGGGCCATTTGAGGAATCATAACCAAAGGAATCATAATATATATGGTAACCGCTGAATTAAACGATGAAGAAAGGTTCAATCCAAGCATGTTTGAAAAAGTTGAAATGGTAAAAAGTGCCCACCAATACTCAAACCACAAACCATTTACACTTAGAATAAGATTTCCGACCAAAACAAAAAGGGCTGCCTGAATTGCTGATATAATAAAGAGTATGGCAACCTTTGAAATTAAATAACTCGATCGGCTTAAATTAAGGAATCCTTCCCGCTTTAAAATTTTCCGGTCTTTAAATATTTCCTCGCCGCTCACCATTAACCCAAGGAACATGGACACAATCATACTCATAAAAATATAAACCGGAATATTTTCATTTTCACGGAATATATAGATGTGTGAGTTTGGATCGGCAATGTATCGAATGAGGAAAGATAGAATGAAACCTAGCAATGGAGCTTCCAATATATTCAGAATAATATACTGTCGGTTACTTATTTTAGCAAGAAAATCACGCTTAAAATAGATTACTATTTGTTGTATCCAGCTTGGTATGTTGAGCGACTTAGGAGGCTCATCCGTGAGATCTTTGTGTTTTTCTACGGTATGATTTTCTTTATACTTTAATTCCCATTCATCAGGGGTAACTTTTCTTTTATTTGTGTACCGTCCAAATTCATCAACAACCTGAGCATCAATAATATTAAAAATTAATTCCGGATTAACATTACCGCAATTGGGACATTCACCCACATCGCTATTGATTTGGGCATCCAACTTTTTAAAATAAGTTACCGCCTCCACCGGATTTCCATAATAGATTTGGTAGCCGCCGGTATCCAAAATCACCATCTTGTCAAACATTTTATAAATCTCTGACGAAGGTTGATGAATTACCACATAAATAAGTTTACCTTTTATAGCTAATTCACGTAATAAATCCATTACGTTTTCCGAATCGCGTGATGATAAGCCAGACGTAGGTTCATCCACAAAAAGAATAGGAGGTTCCCTGATAAGTTCTAATGCAATATTTAACCGTTTTCGCTGACCACCACTGATTGTTTTATTAAGAGGGGAGCCAACTTTAAGGTCTCTTCTATCGAACAGCCCAAGATTACGTAAGGTTGTATCTACCCTTTTTTGTAATTCTTCTTCAGGCATATCTTTGAAGCACAAACGCGCATTAAAATACAAATTCTGATATACCGTTAACTCTTCAATTAATAAATCATCTTGTGGAATGTAACCAATAACTCCTTCAATTTTATCTCTTTCAGTATGAAGATTTATTCCATTAATTAAAACCTCCCCTTTTGATGGAGCTTCTATTCCGGTAAGAACATTTAGCAGGGTGGTTTTTCCGGCACCGCTAGCTCCCATTATACCAATAAGCCGTCCTTGTTCTTCTGAAATGTTAACATCGCGCAACCCTAAGTATCCATTCTTAAAGCAAAAATCAACGTGGTTAACATTGTATGAAATATGGGCAGAAGTAACATCTGCCATGAATTTTGAGGCTACATCGCTATAATAAACCGGTTTTCCTTTAGGAAATCTGATAGAACTTCCACTGGCAAATAGGTAAATCCGGTTTGATCGCACCGGTAACCCATTCAATAAAACATCTTGTTTACCAGTATAGCGCAAAAAGTAAAGCTCTACACTTTTAATGTGAAGTAATATCAGTTTTTTATCGAGTTCTGCACTACGGATATGCTTGGCAAATTGGAATGCTGAATCCTTATCGTTAATAATAAGGACATTGGGTATATCTAATTCCTGATAACTGTCATTAACAACAAAGGTATCTGTACTTTTAAGTTCTTCGGGCGAAATATTAAAAACTTCAGCAACGGTATTAACAATAGCCATTCGCTGCTCAGTAAATTTCTTATCGGCAGCAACTAACTCAAATACACGTACTAATACAACCACTTTTTGCTCTTGAGTAAGGGTTTTATTAATTTTCTTGCAAATTCCTAAAATCCTTACAGAATCTTTTACTGAAGTTAATTCAATTTTACCGTCTGCTTTCTTTTGTCTGTTATCCTCTCTGTTCAGTATATCAGCGTGTTTATAAAACAGCCCCATATATTCCTCAACAAAATCGGAACTTAGCTGAGAAGTAAGAAAACTTTCAACAAAATCAATTTCATTATCTTCAACTCCACCATCTTGCTTTGCAATAATTGCAAAAAGCTGCATTAACGCTTTTAAGATTTCTTCACTCATCCTAAAGGATTATTTTAAATTGTTACCCAGCATTGAGATTAAACAGCCTAATCCATGGAATAACTGATCTGTTCAAAAGGCACCTCCACTATGTCAGCATACTCTTCGCCAGCCTCCTGCATGTCTTCATCATCGTCAGGAAAATGCCAGCGAACTAACACCTCTTTACCCGATTCGTACATTTCTTCCAGCTTTAAAAGAATATCAAGTAACATTTTTGAAGATGCCGTATTGAAATACACCAGCTTGAAATTAAACACTGTTTTTCCTGAAGCTTCTTCAGAATATCTTTCTATCCAATCAAGGATAGGCTCATAAAAGGCCGCTACATCCTCGGGCAATGATCGACCTGATACTTCAAATATCTCATTTGCCACATCTAAGGTAACACTTGGTGTGTCATCGGTTCCAACTATTTTAATTACCTCCATAATTCAAATTTATTATAAATTAATCGTTATATCTCGAAATTACACTAGTTAACACAAAAAATAAGTAGTCATCGTTAATCGGTAAAAAGTTATAAATTAACGGATTTCCTGTCTTTTTTGCAATATCAATAAATCCTAATCCAGCTCCACCTTTGTTTGAAAGTCTCCCTTCTTTGATTTGCTGTTTGTAAAGCTGTTTAAGCCCTTCTTTATCAAGACTATTTATTTTTTCTAATCCCTCAGTCATTTCAGAAAATTTGCTCTTATTAACCATATTTCCAGTAGTAATGGTATATTCATGCTCATTTTTACACAACAAAAAAATGCCGCGCCCATCTCGATGAATTTCGGTATTCTCCATATACTCCGCATGTTTGCCAACATTCTGCAGACATTCAACCATTACATGGAACACCTTTTTCTGAGTAGATTGTGATTCTTCTCCCAACTCCATATTTGTTTCAGTAAGCGAGGTGAATGCTTTTGTAATCTGATGAGTGATTTCACCCTCATATACTAACTGCACATGGTGTTCTTTCATGGATTTATAAAAGCTGTATATAAATTCCAGAAATTCTTTTATATCGGTACCTTTCCCATCCATAATTGGCTAATTTAATAATTAAAATTCTATACCTATTAACAAAACATCATCAATTTGTTTGAAATCGCCTTTCCAATTTTCAAAATCCGTTAAAAAGAACTTTTCGTAATCATTGATTTTTAAATCTGGATTATTTACAATTAGTTCCCGAATTCTACTGGCTTGATATTTCTTTCCAGTTTCACCTCCCACTTGATCAGGGAATCCATCGGAAAAGAAAAATACCCGATCGCCATTTTCAATATTTATTATATGATTTTCAAAGTCAGTTTCCTGCTTTTTGCCAAATGGAATTCCACCAATTGCTTTTCTATCGCCTTTAAATTCCACCAACTCTCCGTTCCTAAACAAATAAAGTGGCCTATGTGCTCCTGCATATTCTAACAATTGATTCGACAAATTGATTTTACAAAGTGCAATATCCATTCCATCGCGTGCCTCAGAGTCAATTCTATCCTGCTTCAGAGTTTTTCTTACTCCTTCATGCAATTTATCTAATATTTGTCCTGCATTTATATTATTATAATGGTCAACCACATTATTTAAAATAAAATATCCTATAAAGGAAAGTAATGCTCCTGGTACTCCGTGACCAGTGCAATCAACGGCAGCAATAAAAATATCATCCCCCTTTTTAAAAAACCAAGGAAAATCGCCACTAACCACATCACGAGGTTTATAAAGCAAGAATGAATTAGGTAAAAATTCTTGTATAAACCGGGTATTTGGAAGTATTGAAGTTTGAATTCTCTGGGCGTAATTGATACTTTCGCGTACTGCATGGTTTTTCTCTTTAATCTCTTGCTCTATTTTCTTCTGTTCAGTGATATCATGGGCAACAAATAATATGGTTTCTAAATCTTTATCATCACTAAATTCTGGAATGGCATTTACTTGCATAATCCGATTTCCAAAGTTAGTAGGAAAAGTGGTTTCAGTATTTGTTTTTTGCTGCGATGATTTAACTTTATGAATTGATTCAGTAAAAAAGACTTTTATTTCTTTGTTAAAATTAACATCACTTAAATTCCTTTTAATAATATCGTTGTTATCAACACCTGTGAAAATTTTAACAATGGGGTTGGCATAAAAAAACTGGCCTGAAGGACTCAAACGCAATATCATATCCGGCGAATTTTCAGAAAGTGATTGCATTTTACTTTTCATCCGTTCTTCTTTCTCCGCTCTTTTTCGTTCGGTTATATCCTGAGAATTTATTATTATACCATCTATCGCTTGGTCGTCCAATAAGTTACGACCTGTTGATTCAATAAAAATCTTTTGGCCGTCTTTTCGCATGTAGGTATATTGAATCGATTTAGATTGACCCGGATTTTCAATGAGCGTAACAAAAATCTCAGTAAATTCCTTAACCCCTTTAGCCGTCAATCGATCTAAATCTTTGCCTTCCATCATTTCATCAACAGTATATCCAAAAATGCTATGAACTGAAGGACTAATGTACTTCAATTTCATATCTTCATCGTAAATGGAAATAATCTCCGAAGCATTCTCTAATAATGAATGCAAACGCTTTTGGGCATTTTCAACTTCCCGGATTTGCGTTTCAAGATTTGCATTCGTTTTTTCAAGTTCTTCATGAGTTGCCCTCATTTCCTCAGCATTCTGACGCAGTTCCTCTTCATTCTCCTGAAGTTCATTAGTCATTTCCTGAGCATCATGTAAAAGCTTTTCTGTTCGGGTATTGACCTTTAGGTTGAAAATGGTCCGTGCAATAATATCGCTAAGCTCCTCAAGAAATCGAATGGATAATTCATCAATATCTTTTTCGAGTGATGCAAATTCCATTACCCCTTGAAGCTTTTGATCAGTAATTAATGGAACTAATAATAAGGTAGTTGGTTTTTTATCACCTAAAATTCCTGATGAAATAGATACATAATCGTTGGGTATTTCACGTCTAAAAATTGTAGCCATTTCAAATGCGCACTGTCCAACCAAACCTTCACCCAAATAAAATTCCTGCTTTAAAAATTTGCGCCTGTTATATGCAAAATTGGCAGTATTCACCAGTTTGTTTTCCTCTTCAACGTACAAATAAAATGCTCCTTGCAATACATCAATATATTTAATTAACTCCACCAATGTTTTATACGACAGTTCTTCTAAATCATTGTGCATCCTAAGAATGTCAGATATTACATCTTTGCCTTTAGCTATCCAATTTTGTTGACGTTCGTTTTCATTGGTTCGTGCCAAATTTTCACGCATAATCATCAATGAATGGCCCAATATATCGTTTTCGTCGCTATCTTCATTTATAGCAGAAAGATCCCCTTCGCCAATTTTCTTTGCAAATCGGGCATTGGTATTAATTATATTATCTTTTTCTTCAATAATATCTTTTAAATCTGCAGTTGTTTCATGGTATGAAACGGTGAGAATATAGCCTAACACCCCCAAAATAATAGGTGCCAAATCAACAACAAGATAAACTGGAGCATTAATATGCATTTCCCATAAGCCTGAAAAAGAAACTTGGTAATCGGAAGATAAAAATCCAATTATCCATGTGAAAACTGGAAAAAGGAATCCCAGTACCAAAAATCCTGGCGTATAGGTTACCCTGTCTTTATATTTAAAAACTAAAAAGGCGGCTATTTTATCAAAAATATAGGTCATCTATTCTTAATTACAATTACAGAGTTATTGTTACTGCTTTTTTTCCAATAAATTCAGCAATTTCATTTGATTTATGCGATAATCCACGTTCTATTGGTTTGAAAGTCGCTAATTCAATTACTCCCACCACCTGTTGATCGTCAATAAAGGGAATAATTGCTAAGAACCTAGGCTTATGTGAACCCAATCCACTCATAACTTTTACATAGCCTTCAGGTAATTCGTTAATAAACATTGCTTTTTTATCTTTTACCACTTGACCCGATAATCCATCCCCTTCTCTAAATTCTGACGGAGGCACATCAGAATAATAGGCGTAATTGGCCACAGGAAAATATTTTTTTTCATCAAAATCGTATCGATAAACCATGCCAACAACAATTTCAATTTGCTTACTTAATCCAATTAATAATGCACTTCCAAAAGATTCCCAATCAGAATACTTTCCTAAATCATCATTTAACCGATTTAAATTAAATGAAAGATCATCGGCTTCTTTTGCTTTAACTTCAACTTCTTTTTCCAATTCTTCAATTTCATCCGTTCTAATTGTCCTACGTTTCTCTTCTATTTCCAAAAAAATATTGATAACCCGGAAGCTATTAAAACCCAAACCCAAGATTAAAGGCACTTGAATCAGGAACAATGAAAGAAGCAAAATAGCAGCTCCTTGTCCAAAAATAAATTTTGCTGCCCACAAAACAAGAAATACAGAAATAACGCTCAATATCAGCAGAAAAACAAAGTTTGTGATAATTCTTTTTCTATATTTTAATAGCTCTTCCATTAATGCTTCCTATTCAAGGGTTAATAAAAAATCAATTATCCGCTGTGTACTATAAACATGATCCACATTGGTTGCATTCATGCAAGCCAGGGTCATAGTGGGTACCTGGCATTCATTAGGATCCTGAACGATAGTTAACCCTCCGTTTTCTTTAACACTTTTTAATCCTAAGGCACCATCTTTATTAGCCCCACTTAAAACAATTCCCACCAACTTTTTTTTATAATTATAAGCCGCTGAAAAAAACGACAAATCAATGGAAGGCCTACTATGATTTACGGCATCTTCAGTTGAAAGTGCAAATTTATTACCCAACTCTACATATAAATGGTAGTTTGCTGGTGCCAAATAAATTTTACCTGTTTTAATAGGCTCTTTATCCATAGGCTCAACTATTGGCATTGCTGCTTTAATTGAAAGAGCCTCAACAAATCCGGACCTAATATGCTTTAAACGATGCAAGCATAAAATTACAGACAACGGATAATTGGCAGGTAACGAAGAAACAATTCTTGTTACCACCTGAAAACTTCCGGCTGAACCTCCTATAATTACTGCTTTATAATCTGACATCAATCAATCCTTTTTCGGTATATTTTTTCAGCTTCATTAACCAATTGCATTTTCTTTCCTATCTCTGAGTATTCCAATGATTCCATATTTCCTAAAATCAAATATCCACCTACCACAAGGTTATCAATTAATTTCCTGGCCACTTTCTCATATAAAGGAAGGTTATATTGAATCATCATGTTTCGGAATAATATCATGCGATAGCTCTTATTTACCTTTTCTTGTGAAATATTTGTATTGTCAAATTCAACATCGTCTAAAAGTTCTGGATTCATTAGGGCAAAGTTGCCATCCATTTTATAAAATCTGTTAAACTCAAATTTTCCCGAAAGCCTTGTATAATTAGCTTCTCCAATTTCCATTTTCTTCAAATCATAACCATATCCCGTTTTTATTCTTTTTAAACGATTTTTGGAAGGACAAGAAGCCGCAATTCTAATATTTTTTGATAATCCTAATTCTGACATTACCACCATTAATGAAAACAATTCATCGCCTGAAGATTCACCAGCTAACCATATCTTTGAACCAGATGAATGAGCTATTTCAGGAAGATATTTTTCACGCAATTCCCTCCAAAGCGATGGATCTCGAAAAATTTCAGTAGTATCAATCATTAACTGATCCAAAAAATCTTCATATTCAATATTATTTCGCTTTATATGGCTTACAAATTCATCTACCAAACCAATGTTATAAAAAGACATAACATGGGCAAAACGCCGTTTAAGTATGCTTAGAGTATAGTCACTCAAATCTAACCCATACGATTCGTGAATCGCGGCTATAATTTTTTTTGTGTCCACTATACCTAAGTTATCAATCATTCTATTACTATATGTTAAAATTGTTTCTTTTTATAAAAACCTTTTGTCTTATCAAAATTATTGGCTACCGAACCCAATATGCTTTCATGAGCGCCTAAAATCAGATGACCGTCGCGGTATAAGCTATTACTAAAGAGTTCTATAACTTTGTTTTGTAATTTATTATTAAAATAAATGATGACGTTTCTACAAAAAATAATATCGAATTTAGAATAAAAAATATTCCCATCTTTAACTAAATCATGCTTTCTATAAACCGCCTTTTCTCTTAAAAACTGTTTCATTGTAATCGTATCCTTCACTTTATCAATGTCAAAGTATTTTTCATAGTCAACAACTATTGGCTCTTCGTAATTATAAGGGTTCTCCTTAATCACTTTATCAAAGTTATCAAAATAACCCAAATTAAACCGATATTTATATTGTCCGTTCTTAGCCGTTTCAAGCATTTCTGAATTAATATCACTGGCAAATACTTTTGCCTGTTCAAACATTCCCAACTCTGTCAGAAGAATAAGCATGGAATAAATCTCTTGCCCGCTGCTGCATCCGGCATGCCAAATGAAGATAGATTTATTCTTTTTTAACTTGGGCAAAATCTGGTATTTAAGAGTTGTCCACATTTCCGGATCCCGAAATAACTCGGTGGTATTAACCGTAATATCTCGAACTACTCTTTCAAGAAAATCCTTGTCTTTGCTTACTTTTAACGATAACTGATTAATGTCCAAATGATTATCAACCAAAAGCTTCTCTATCCTACGCTTGAATGACCGATCAGAATAATCAGTAAAATCATAGGTAGAAGACATTCTGATTGTTGCAATAAAACGAAGGACATCTTCATTTGTTACCATACAGTAATATCCATTTGTTAAGTTTACAGCAGATTTGCTACTATGAACAGTGGTAAAAATAATAATTTTTATTTAATTAAATATTTTACTGCGAATTATATTTCCCTACTACTGTTTAGTAAGCAAACTTGCAGGTAGAGCATTTTGGAGTTTTAAAAGTTAGACACTTATATGAAAATAAGTTACAAAGTGATTTTGCTGATTTCTATTAAGCACAAAAATTCTATAAGTTCAATGCATAAACAGTTAATTAGGCATAAACCTATATAGCCAAAATTGCAAAAACAGCTTTGAAGATTGCTTTTCTGAACCTTATTAATCAACCATTTTTAATGATTAAATCAATCAACCTTTCATCTACTATGGAAAAAGGCTCTCCCCTATTGCAAAATTGTCATATTTCTAACCCGGATTATTCATTAATAATCCTGACGATTAAGCTACACCTCAA
>DYQV01000280.1 GCA_020719105.1 Rikenella microfusus | reverse complement strand
TAATAAAGGTATCTGCTTAATTGGCCTGCATTGCAAACCAACCAACGGAGCATAAAACTTCCCAAAAGAACCAAAACAACCGGAATAACAACCGGTACTTTTATATGTCTTAATTCCATAACTTCTAATGCAGCTGGAGCCAACATTCCTAAAAAAACCACAAAAATCCAGAATGGGGCTGTTAAATCACCACCTAAGAAAATATGCGATGCATCAATCTGGGCTTGTGTGCTGGCTTGGAATCCCATTAACATGTGAATGATAAAAAACAATTCAATTCCAATGACAATCAAATCGATTCGGGCAAAGATGATTCGTTCGCGCTCATTTTTTGAAAGCAGTAAAATCAGTGCTGAACCCGCTGAAAGCCCCGATGCTAAAAACAAAGGCCCCAGAATGGAAGTATTCCATAAAGGACGTGCATTAAAGGCCGATAACAAAATTCCGGTATATATTCCAAGAATTACACCGAGCATAACCATTGCCCATGCCATGTATTTTTTGTACCCGGCAAAGAATTCTTCCCAATCACGAATCCATTGGAACTTCCAATCCCACTTAGGAAACCATTCCCGAATATGTAAAGCAGCCCATATAATTGACAAAGGGGTGATTATCATAAGAGTCCATGCGCCCCAGCTCATGGGTGATTGAAATTTTATACTGGTATATAATCGCCAGAAATAAGGTTTGTGGTGCAAATCAAGAAATAATGCTATTAAACCTAACACCAAGATAACTGGTACTAAAACTGGCGCTTTTTTTACAGCAGTTGGATAATCATCGGCTTTGCCCAATAAATAATACAATCCTGCAAAAAATAGAAGTCCTGCTGCCAAGCCACCTAAAAACAGATAAACGGGAATTTCCCAACCCCAGGCATGTAAAACAGGATCTACCATGGGGTTCATTCGTCCGCTTATAATTAATTCTTCTCTCATATTTATAAATATTTGAGATTTGAGATTTGAGATTTGAGATTTAATTGTCTCAGTTCACTTATCTCAAAATCTATTTTTCTTATATTAGATAATATACATTGGGTTTTGTTCCTGCCTCGGGGGCAAGCACCTTATATTTTCTTGTTTTCATAACCTTCGAAACAGGACTGTTCGGATCATCTAAATCGCCAAAATACATACATTTGGTAGGGCAAACGGCTACACAAGCCGGCTCCATACCTTTCTTTACGCGATGGATACAAAAAGTGCATTTATCAACATATCCTTTGGGGTGTGTATAACGGGCATCGTAGGGACAGCTTTGGATGCAGGCCGAACAACCAATACATTTTTCATGGGTAACCAAAACAATACCTCCTTCGGAATAATGGCTTGCTCCTGTTGGGCAACAACGCACACAAGGTGAATTGTCGCAATGGTTGCAACGTTCGCTCCGAATCTCAGTTTCCAATTGCGGATAGGTTCCATCGGTAACTTCTACTATCCAATCGCGGCAATAACCAATGGGCACATCGTTTTCCGTTTGGCAAGCCACCACGCAATCGCTGCATCCTACACACTTTTTAGTGTCAATAGCCATGGCATATCTCATAATAAACCTCCTTTCGCTGGTTTTTCGGTATGGAACGTCACAAAGTTGCCGCGCATACCGGTACCACCCATAATGGGATCAACCATAACATTGGTAATTAATTCAGAATCACTGGCACCACGTCCGTGAGCCCGTGTCAATTTTTCATTTTTATGTCCAAAGCCATGAACCATATAAACCGAATCCCAGCGGATACGTTCGGTAATTCGCACCTTTACAGGGAAAGATGATACGATACCGTCTTGGTTTTCAAGCCACACATATTGTTCATTGCTGAATCCCCAGACTTTAGCCACTTTGGGGTTTACCCAAACGGTATTTTCGTCCATTAAATCGGTTAGGTTCGGATTATTGGCTGTGCGGCTGAAAGTGTGCATGGGTGCCCGTCCGTAATTCAACCGGTAAAAACCCTGTGGTGGTTCCGGGTGAGGTGTGTATTTTGGAAGCGGATCAAAACCTTCATCGGCAAATGATGTTGCATACAATTCTATTTTTCCTGTCCCTGTTGAAAATTCAATGTCGGCATTTGGTTCAAAATAGAGAAAATGATCGTCTTCCGGTTTCATTTTTTTAACTCCCAATCGTTTCATTTCTTCAAGTGAGGAGCCAATTTTCTTTAACTGCCATTCTAAAACTTCCTCAATATCTTTATATTTAAAAAACTCATCCAATCCCAATTTGTGACCCAATTCTTTAGCCATCCACCAACCCGGTTTTGAATCATATTTTGGATCAGCAGCGGGTTCACGCAATGCGATAGTTGGAATGCGGTGTTTTGAAGTACGTATTTCATCATACCGCTCCAGGTAGGTACACTCCGGTAGCACCACATCGGCGTATCCGGTTATTTCCATGGGCATGGTATCAATTACTACCAATAAATCCAGGTTCTCAATGGCCTTTTTAGTATTCCTTATATCGGGCAAGGTAAAAATCAAATTGGTTCCGTTAACAATCCAACCCTTGAACGAACAATCGCGCGAAGCGGCAGGTATGGTGGCATCACAAATTCCATTGGCCAAAGCCAAATCAGCTAATACATATTGACCGGGAAATGCATCCCGCCAGCTCTTTTTGGGTTTTGGATATTCAGGATGCGGAAATGATGGTATGGAAGCTTCGGTGCCCAAATAAAATCCGCCTCTGCGGCCCCAACTCCCCAACAAGGCATTTAAAATTGCTACGCAGCGCAACCGCTGGGTATCGTCGCCATACCAGGTAACGTGCCTTCCGGGATGAACAATTACCGATGGCGCAGCATTAAACATTTCCCGGGCTGTTTTGCGTATTACATCGGGTTGTATGGTTGTGATTCCATAGGCCCATTCCGGGGTATAATCTTTTACATGCTCCTTTAACTGATCAAAACCATAAGTATATTTTTCAACGTAGGCTTTGTCGTACCAACCTTCGTTAATTAAAACATGCATCCATGAAAGCAGCAAAGCAATATCAGTAGCTGGCTTAATAGGCAACCAGTATTTTGAATGGCTGGCAGCGGTTGAAAACCTTGGATCGACAGTAATAATGGTAGCTTTTTTATCGATGGCATCGCTCATTTCCTGAATTTGCCCGTTATGCATATTCTCACCAATGTGAGCACCAATCAGAACCAAACATTGGGTATCGCGGATATCGGTGGGTTCCGGTGAACCTAATTCTTCACCAAAAGTTCCTATCCAGGCCACTTCGCGTGGACCGCGGCACTGGGCATACGATGGAGCGCTAATGTTGTTTGAGCCATAGGCTTTAAGCAAATGTCCCCAGAATTTCCCTCCGGAACCATGGGTAAATAATGCCACGCATTCGGGACCATGTTCAACGGCAATCTTCTTCATTTTTTCAGCAATAACACCTAATGCTTCGTCCCAACTGGCTTCACGGAAAGTCTGCTTCCCATCGGCACCGGTAACTCTAATTAATGGAGTTTTCAACCGATCTTCATCGTTGTACATCCCAACGCCACCCGTTCCTCTGGGGCAAAGCCTTCCATTGCAATGCGGATCATCAGGATGCCCAATTACCTTTTGTATTTTTCCTTCGTTATCGGAATAAACCCATCCGGCACATTTCCAAAAACAAACTTCACAATAGGTGGAAGTGCGTTTCATCATCAATTTATTCAACTGATCTTTTGAAAACAGCGTTTTTCCAGCGGCCTTAAGCGAAGATCCGCCAATACTGAGAGCTCCCAATCCAAGCGCCGAAATTTTAATAAAATCTCTCCGGGATGTTTTCATATTGCTAGTAAATAACAAATTTTATAATCTTAAAAAAGCTTATGAGTTTGATTGTTAAACAATTAAAATATTTTCCCATTTAGTTAACCCCATAAACTAATTGACAAATATAATTTAGTGCAATTATTATTTAAAACATTCGTCACAAATAAAACCTAATTTATTTTGATTCTAAATACCATTAGTGAATTCATTTTCTAAAGCACTGATATATTGATATTTGTTGGAATGAAAATACGTAATTTAAAAATATGTTTATTGGCATATACTCAAATTTATTTGTGCCCTATCTCCTGAAATTGTAAAATCAATTTCCAATTAAATGTGAATGAACTTGAATAACAAATTCTTTGCCTTTAAAAAAGTTAGTTTTCTAATCACTAACCTATTTCTCTGCTAATCTGAAAATTGAAATTTAACCCGCTTTATTCATACCTTTCGCAATGCTCAGGTATGAATAAAGCGGGCTAATTGAATTGATAATTAAGTTT
>DYQV01000279.1 GCA_020719105.1 Rikenella microfusus | reverse complement strand
CATCGCACATTCACACCTTTCGCTGTGCTCAGGTATGAATAAAGCGGGTTAATAGGTGCATAAGTCGCCATTTCACATTAAAAGTCCAAGCATCATTTTGTTAATGCCGAATCGGGCACAAACTTAAGCGAGATGGAGTTTACACAGTGCCGGGTATTTTTTGTAGTAAAATGTTCACCAACAAACACATGTCCCAGATGACCTTTGCAATGGGCGCAAATTATTTCCACTCTTAGGCCGTCGGCATCCGGAACACGGATTACGGCTCCTTTAATTTCATCATCGAAACTGGGCCAACCGCAGTGGCTATCAAACTTATCCGAAGAAAGATATAAAGGTGTGTTGCATTGCCTACATACATACATCCCTTTGCCGCTACTATCCCAAAATTCACCGGTAAAAGGCATTTCGGTTCCTTTATTTATAATAACCCGTTCTTCTTCTTTGGTTAGTTTATTCAATTCCATTTTTTGTGCTTTTAAAGTTGTTAAACCTATTGTATTTAGGACCAACATTACTATTATTAAGGTTTTCATCTTATACAATTTTTACCATGGAACAACCTTTGTGTTGAATTGTTTTCAAGCAATATTCTTTTCTACCTGCGTTCCTTAACCCATATTTTATTTTTCCATGATTTTCAATAGAAAATGAGTAATTCAGCAGAAAAGATTAAATTTATACAATAAATCAAAAACAACACTTCACCATGAAGAATCTTTATTTATTATTTATCATTATTTATTTAGGGTTTAGCCATTTATCCATACTGGTAGCCCAAGTTGAAAACATGGTTCAAAACCCAAGTTTTGAAGACTATGAAACCTGTCCTACGAGTTATACAAATATGGACAAAACCCATCGGTTGATTCCATATTGGACTTATCCGTCGTTTACCACCCCCGACTACTTTAATATCTGTAGCACCGGTGAAGTTAGGGTTCCTGACAATTTTGCCGGAAATAGTCAGCCAAAATCGGGTAAAGGATATATGGGCGCCATATTAAGCGGCAGTGACCGCGATTTTCGTGAGTACATTCAAGGGACACTGAAAACACCCATGGTAAGAGACCAGATGTACTGCGTCTCATTTTGGTATAAATTAGCATCAGGTTCAAAGTTTGCCGTGGATCAGCTTAGCGTATATTTTGTAAATGAAAAAATTGCCAACGACAACACTACTTATTTAAGTTATAAAGGTCAATTGAATAACCCGCAAGGCTTATTTCTTGACAATACCGAGGAGTGGAAACAGTTCTGCCAGATTTATACTGCCCAAGGAGGAGAAAGTTTTTTTGATATCGGTAATTTCAATAACTATGAAAATACAAACTATGTGGTAACTGGCAAAGAAACCAAAAATAAAAAAGGAAAAGCTTATGCTTACTACTTTTTTGATGACTTTGAAATACGCCCATTGATTGACTGCAATGTTTGTGCCTGTGTACCCAAAGGGATGGAAACGGTGGTTATCGATTCATCCTATACCGGCGGGCTTGACCCCGTGACCGGACAGATGGATAAACTTATCAACGATGGAAGCATCCGTTTAGGGATTTCGGGTGGATCACCACCTTATTCTATAACCTGGAGCAACGGCGCTAAAGATGTACAGGTTTTGAAAAACCTACCAGCCGGTGTTTATACTTACGAAGTGAATGACCAAAACAATTGCCGATCAAAGGGGACTATAACTTTTGTGGAGCCTTCAATTCCGGAAGATCCTTTCACTGATGGACTGCGGAACATTGAGGTGGGTTCAGCCTTAATATTGAACAATATATTTTTTGAGACCGCAAAAAGTACTTTGTTACCGGCATCATTTACCGAGTTGGATAAAATAGCCGCATTTCTGAACGAAGGAACGGTAAGCCTGATAGAAATTAGCGGTCACACCGATAACGAGGGTTCCGATGAAGTGAACGACAAACTGAGTAAAAGCCGGGCTCAATCGGTAATTGATTATCTGGTTTCCAAAGGCATTCCTGCTGCCAAATTGCAAGTAGCAGGTTATGGAAAACGCAAACCCATTGATACCAACCAATCCCAGGAAGGAAAAGCCGTAAACCGCCGTGTGGAATTTTTAGTTTTGAAAAAATAATCCCTTAGCAAACATACTATGAGAACAATATATATAGCCCTGTTTATTTTGGTACTGGCAACAGCGGTATCGGCTCAAAAAGCTTCAAAAGTAATGAGCAATGCAGTTTTTAGTGGCATGGATGCCAAGGACCAAGCTACCATTGATAAAGAAATGGGTGATGCTATTGCCGATTTTATGAAAGTACTGAGTAAAAACGATAACGATGCCATGGCTCAGTTTGGGCTTTCGGTGGCATATTCCTTCGATGCCTATTCAAAACACGACTATTTTGAGGCATGGAAGTATTTCAAGTTAGCTCAAAATAATATTGCTCTGTTAACCGATGATGATAAGTTGGCGATGAATGAATATTTTTTTAAGCAAAATAAAAACCGGAGGGGCAAAACCATTGAAAAAAATATGGAATTGGAACAAAAACTGGTGGAAGAGAAGTTCATCAAATTCGTCCGGGAAGAGAACAATTTGGAATATGCCAACAAGTTTTTAACTGTTTTTCCTGATTCACGGTATTTAGAAAACGTTACCCATATACGGAATTACATCGAATTCAGGAAAGCGGAAGATGCCGGCACTATTGACGCTTATAATGCCTTTTTAAGCAAATACCCCGATGCCGCCCAAGTGAAAATTGCCCAGGAGCAAAGAAATGAAGTGGCTTATAAAATAGCCATCGGTAAAAACACCTTGGATGCTTTGAGCGAATATGCCAAAAACTATCCCAACTCCTTTCAGGTGGAAGATGTTAAAAAACGGATGGGAGTGATGGCTTACGATGAAGCCGCCAAAAAACGGGATATACAAATTCTGGACAATTATATGGCGGAATATCCCAACTCGTCGAAGATGCCCGATGCCAAAATCCTAAAAAGGCAGTTGCTGTTTGAAAGGGCCAAAAGCATCAACAGCATGGATGCCTACAACCAGTTTGTGGCCTTATACCCCGAAGGCGATATGTATATCGATATTTTCAACCTCAAAGCCAGCGCCTTAGGCGAATCGTTGGGTTCAAATTTCCCCATGGATAACTATACGTTTATGAAAGGGTTCGATAACCAGCAATTGAACGATTACGGTGGCGATCTTGGGTTGCGTTCAACCGGCGAAATGGTGGTGGTAGCCAACACCCCCAAGTCGAAAGGCGAAATGACCGATTCATGGTTAATAGGGTTGAATGCCGAAGGGAAAATGAATTGGAATAAAATGTTGGGCAACGAATTCGACGATCAGGTGAACCGCGTAGTTGTATCGGCCCAAAACGAAATATATGTGGCCGGTATTACCAATGCCATTAAAGATAGCATTCCTGGCAAAGGCTGGATTTTCAAACTCGACAGCCAAGGGAAAAACGTTTATAACCGCATTCTGGAATGTTCCGAAATAATGGATTTTGGCGTTTACGCCGATGGCCGGACGTTGCTAGGCGGATATACCATTAATCCGGCCGATTCAATGCCGAAAAACTTTTTGACCAAGGTGGGTATTGGTGGTAAAAAACTGTGGGAGCGTTGCTATTCAAAAGGAGCGATGGTTTATGGAGTGGCCATTCAGCCCGATAATATTGCTTTTATAGCTGCAGGAAACTGGATTTTTGCTATCGATGAAAATGGATACCTGCTTTGGGACAAATCGTTGGCCGAAAACCAGATAGCCACTGCCGTAGGGTTTAACAACATGGGACAAGTGGTATTTTCAGGGATTCAGAACGAAAACGGTTTTGCCTTGGCGTTCGATGCCTTAGGAAATAAAGCCTGGGAAACCGTTTTTGAAAGGAAGCAGCTTACCGGCATTAAAAGAATCATTCCCCTGGCTGATTTAAGCGTTGTGTGCGGTGGAACCACATTGGACGGTAAAGTAATACTTACCAAAATTGATACTACGGGAAAAGTAGCCGGAAACAAAGAATTCACGCTGCCCAATGGTCTTTCATTAAATGGCATGACACCGCTGGGTGGAAATTTTGTTGGTATAAGCGCAACCGCTTTGGGTGAAAAAACCGATGTGCTGGTTTTTAAGGTTAGTTTTTGATGGGACTTTTAATTTGTACTATTAGATAAATTATTAAAATATGGGATTTGTTCCGATTACAATAGATAAGTATATAAAAAAGCACTTGGAAAATAATCCTTCTGCGAATGAAAAGGATTTAAGAAAACGATTAAATTCCGCATGGGCTGATTATAAAAATGGAGTAAAATGTT
>DYQV01000278.1 GCA_020719105.1 Rikenella microfusus | reverse complement strand
TTTATGCTGCTAATAACAAATATTGGGTTAGAAGGTTGCTTAGTTTTACTTATAGATTTGATGGTGCATTATAAAGCTCTCAATTGTCTATTATGAAATATTATGATAGTAAATAAGGCTATTGGTTATTTCCAATAGCATTCAATGGCATAAAGCGGCAAATTAGTTAACCAATTATCAATTCTGAAATCCGACATAGATGTTCGTATAGATACTTTAGGGAAATATTTTTGTTGGAAGGATTTCAGGCTTTTTGCCTGTAAATTTTCTTCGGCTTTTACTTCTATAGGAATAACGGTTCCTGCAAATTGGACAATGAAATCAATCTCTGCAGTTGATTTTTCGGTTGACCAGTAATAAATGGGGAGGTTTTCGGTACACTTTAATTGTTGCAAAACAAACTGTTCGGTCATGGAACCTTTGAACTCCTGAAAAATGGAATTTCCGTATAGTAATGACTTAATGTCAATATTTCCAATTGCACCAAGCAAACCAACGTCTAAAACATACAGTTTAAATGCAGAATTATCCATATAAGCAATTAGTGGTATTGAGGGTTTGGAAATCCGATTAATTTTGTAAATCAAACCAGCTCCGATGAGCCAGTTCATGGCCATTTCGAATTCCGTTGCTCTCGCTCCCTGTTTGAGTAATCCATATATAAATTTTTTATTCTCTTTGGCCAATTGTGAAGGCACCGATTGCCAGATCATCCGAATTCTTGGTACAATTTCGTAAGGTGCATATTTCGAAAAATCCTGTTCATAGGCTCTTAAAATTTGTATTTGTATTTTCCGTACTTTTGTAAAATCATTCTTCATGGAAAAAGAATAGACAACCTCAGGCATTCCACCAATAAAGTAATACTGCTTTAATAATTCAATATATTTTGATTTAAAACTGGTAATCAACAACCAATCACGACTGAGTAAGAGATCGTATAACGGTTTTTGGTTTAGTGCTAATAAAAACTCACCGAAGCTCATGGGATATAAATCTAAGAAATCGACTTTGCCAACAGGGAATGCAATATTTTGATGCAGGGCGACCCCCAATAGCGAACCTGCTGCAATGATATGATATTGAGGGGCATTTTCGAAAAAATATTTTAGTGAAGTAATTGCCCCTTCACATTCTTGAATTTCATCGAATACAATGAGCGTGTTTGCATTATTTATTTGTATTCCCGTTTCTATTTGGATGGCACTAATAATTCTTTGAATATCATAATCGTTTTTGAATAAAACTTTTAACGATTTTATACTCTCGAAGTTGATATAGGCTATTTGGCTGTATTCTAATTTGCCAAATTGTTTTATTAACCAGGTTTTTCCAACTTGACGGGCACCTCGAATAATCAAAGGTTTCCTGTTTTCTGATTTTTTCCATTCTTTCAGCTTATCTAATTGAAATCTGTCCATTGTTTTTTTGTACAAATATACAATTTATCATACGACTATTTGTAATTAACAACATTTATTAGCACGACTTTTTGTATTTTTTAATTTTCAATTATTAACTAAGAATAGCGATTTGAGAGCAGCGACAAAGAGCTTAATCAAAGAAGGGATACGCCGCGGAGGACGATGAATGAAAAGCAATAAAAAATCCTTTGTTTTGAAAATAATTATATATCTTTATTGTTATCTATCAAACCAAACGGCATGAAAAATTTACCTCTATTCCTAATCATCAACTTATTAGTTACTTCAAATTTACATTGTCAAACCGTCGATCAGATAAAAGCCGACAGGCATACTTATATCTGGGGCCAAGGTACTGGCACAACCCTTAACCGTGCGGACCAGGAAGCAATGCAACAAATTGTAACCCAAATATCGGCCCAGGTGGAAAGCAGTTTTACCCTGTTAAAGGATGAAATGTCACAAAACGGGAATAGCGAAAATTATATGGAAACTTTTCATTCGGTAATCAATACCTATTCCAGTGCCACCTTAAAAAACACGGAACGCATTGTGCTGGGGAACGAACCCGATGCCAACGTATTCCGATACATAAAACGTGATGAGATTGAAAAAGTATTTCGTGAGCGGAAAGAAAAAATAATTGCCTTTGCCGGAAATGCCGAAAAAGCCATGGCAAACAACCAGATAGCCGATGGGTTGCGTTATTATTACTGGACATTGACCCTGTTGATGAGCCATCCCGATGGCAGCAGTATCGATTTTATGGATAAGGATGGAAAAACCCAACGGCTGGCTATATGGCTTCCTATTCAGATAAACAATGCTTTTACCGGAACAACCATCCGTATTGTCCACCGTGAAAACGAAACTGAAACCGGGGTTTATACCTTGTCGATAATGTATCAAGGTCAATTGGCAGAAAATTTTGATTATGCCTATTGGGACGGAACCGATTGGAGCAACCTGATAAGCTCGCGGAATGGGATTGGTTTGGTGGAGCTTTACGGTGTGGCAAAGCAAACCAACGAACTGAAGATTAAAGCAGAATATATTTTCGAAGGCGAGGCCCGGATTGACAGGGAACTGGAAGATGTACTCAAGAAAATTGAACCCATCCCTTTCCGTAAAAGTTATTACACTATACCGATAAGCGGAATTGTTTCCCCGGCAGACTCAATTCCAGATATCACACATAGAACCCTTAAAGCCGATATAAAAGAAGCCCCGTTGACCGAAGCCGCCGATGTAGTTCCCTACCAACAAAGCATCGAAACCATTTTAAATGCGGTCAATACCAAAAATTACGAAGCAGTGAAAGATGAGTTTACCGAAGAAGGTTTCGATATTTTCAACAAACTGATAAACTACGGCAATGCCAAGGTGATTGGTGCACCGGAAATGAAATTTATTGTGTTCGAAGATAAAATCATTGGACGTTCCATACCCATGAGTTTCGATTTTAAGACCAACAACAAACAGTTCATCGAAAATGTGGTATTTCATTTCAACAAAAAGGGTAAAGTAGAAAGTTTGGCCTTTGGGCTATCGCAAACCGCATTGGACAATATTGTGAAAAATGATACCTGGAAAGAGCATGAGCGCCTGATACTGGTAAATTTTTTGGAGCAATACAAAACAGCCTACGCCCTAAAAAGGATAGATTTTATTGAACAGATATTTTCCGACGATGCTTTGATAATAACCGGAACTGTGGTAAAAGTGAAACCCAACGAAACCAACCGGTTCAAAGGGAACCAGATTGTGGAATACAACCGTCAGGATAAACAGACTTATATTAAAAACCTGCGTTATTCATTTAGCAGCAAAGAATACATCAATTTAAAGTTTGAAGAAAGCAAAATAAGCAAGGCAGGCAAAGGCGGCGATATTTATGGGGTGCAGATAAAACAGAACTATTTCTCGGCCAATTATGGCGATGTGGGCTACCTGTTTCTGATGGTGGATTTGAACAACCCTGAAGAACCCATTATCCACATTCGGACCTGGCAGCCGGAAATTGGTGCCAACGACAGTATTTATGGATTGAGCGATTTTAATTAACGTAGTTATGCCGAACTTGTTTCGGCATCTAATTGAATTTATTCCAGTATTTGGCCGAACTTGTTTCGGCATCTAATTGAATTTATTCCAGTATTTGGCCGAACTTGTTTCGGCATCTCTGAAATGTGTTTATGAAACAAGGATATGTTTACATAATGGTGAATAAGAACCTTACAACATTTTATGTTGGTGTTACCAATAATATAAAACGTCGGGTTTATGAACATAAAAGCGGAAAGAACAAAGGATTTACACAAAGGTACAACTTGCATTGGTTGGTTTATTACGAAATAATTGATGGAATGCAAAATGCAATAAACCGCGAAAAGCAATTAAAGAACTGGCATAGGGACTGGAAAATAAACCTAATAAAGGAAAAGAACCCTGATATGATAGACATAGCAAAGGATTGGTATGAATGCAAGAAATGAGCCTAACAAAAATAATAATATGAAATAATAATATGAAACACCTCCTTACCCTTTTTATTTGCCTCCCCTTGCTGGCGGCGGCGCAAAACATTTCCGTAAAATCGTTCCGGAGTGCACCCGATGATATGACCGCTCGGGTTACAGCACCAATAAAAGACCAAAACGGCGAAAAATGCGCCTTAATAAAAGTACGCACCACACAAACGGGTTTTGTGTTTGAAGGCGACATGTTGGGAATTACCAGAACCATTCAGGAAGTAGGCGAAATATGGGTGTATGTGCCCAATAAAGCCAAAAAGCTGACCATTAAACACGCCCAATTGGGTATATTGGATAATTACCTTTACGCAGAACCCATTAAAGAAGCCACTGTGTATATTATGGAA
>DYQV01000277.1 GCA_020719105.1 Rikenella microfusus | reverse complement strand
AGTTTTCGACAATATGCCTTTTTTATTTACCCACACAATACGTTATAGAACCTTAAAAAAATCCTAAAGGAGTTCTGCAAATAGATTTTTCTAATCAAAAAAAGTCTCACTGATTAAAAAATCAATTATTTGTTTGAAAATGCTAATTTCGCAACCATAAAACAACGATTATGATACAGCGGATTCAAACCATTTATTTATTAGCTGCTGCAATAGCTGCTCTATTCATGTACTGGGGACCTTTGGCTACTTTTGGCAGTATTTCCATGTATAGCTGCCACCTTACTGACCCGGCAAACGGACCACAAATTATTTCAATGATAGTTTTAGCAATACTGCCATTAGTAAGCGTGATGCTCAGCTTTTTTACTATTTTTAAATTTAAAACCCGTACCCTTCAAATAAAGCTGGGAAGGTTCAATTTATTGCTTCTCATCGCTATATTAGGGGTTGAATATATTTATGCCTCACGAATTGGAAGCGTGTTACAAATTAAACCATCCTTCGAATTTTTATCCATCATGCCTTTTGTTTCGATTCTGTTTATTTTGTTAGCAAACAGAGCCATAAAAAAAGATGACGCATTGGTAAAATCTGCCGATAGAATTCGTTAAAAATTAGGCTGAAAAATTAATTGAGATACAATGAAAAAAGCTTTTTCCCTATCAATTCTTATCATTATTGCATTTTTATTTGGATGCCAAAGCCAAAAAAAACAGGCCTTACATCAAATAAAAATTCTTTCGGTTCAATTGGATTCTGTTAATACGGTTTACACAGGTATTGATTGGGAATACTGGAGTCAGCTTAACGATAAAATATCAAGTAACACCGCTGTTCTGGCCGAACAATCAAATAGGGCACTAAAACTTGATCCCTCCTTTGTTAACTATTTTGGTTCTTACAGTACTGCCGGAAAAATACTATCGCGGACATTCCGGAAAAGCAAAACTAAGATTGAAGAAGAATTACAGCTTTCGCAAAAACAACTGAGCAATCTTTCAAAAGATATAAAAGCTGAACTTATTACCAATGTTGATTCGGTAACTATTTATATTGAACAGGAACAAAAAGCAATGGCGAAACTTGTTTTTATGGTAAGTACCCTTGAAATTTCATTAAGCAAACAGCAGCAAGCCTACGATTCAACCTACAAACAGGTAGATGCATTGGTATCGAAATTAATGGCAACAAAACCAATTACTATTGAAAAGTACGAAGAAATTCACTACACCGAAAATCAAGAACAGGAATAAACTAAAAGAACTTGAAAAAAAAAACATCCCAACTATTCTTAATGGCAACCTTGCTGCTAATTACCTATACAACTATAGCTCAGCAAGATACCGAAACATCGGAATATCAAATTGGTATGCAATATTACCGGAATGGGCAATACAATGAAGCAGCACTTATTTTTAAAAAATTGTATTTTTCAAACCATTCTAATACCTATTATAAATACTACCTCAATTGCCTAATAAATACCAAAGATTATTCCCAGGCCGAAGCAATAGTTAAAGAGCAAATTAAATTCGATAAATTCGAACTCAGCTACTGGGTTGACTTGGGCGGAATTTATTCCTTTCAGGGCAACGATTCAAAGGCCAATTCAACCTATCAGGGTGCCTTAAAAAAACTCAAAGCCGATCAACGCCAGATTTTGAATTTGGCCAATGCTTTTATGGCAAAACAGCTTTTCAACTTTGCCGAAGAAACCTATCTGGAAGGGAAAAAACTATTAAATAGCACTTATGGTTTTCAGATGGAAATGGCTCAGTTGTATTATTATATGCGCAATTACGATAAAATGATTGACTCTTATCTCGATTTATTAAGAATAAGTGATCTATACCTGGCCAATGTTCAAAACCAGCTTCAAAATGCCGTTTACAACGATGTGGATAAAAGTTTGAAAGAAAAGCTAAAGTCAAACTTATTGATCCGTTTGAATCAGCATCCCGATATTATTGTTTACAATGAATTGCTGGTTTGGCTATACATTCAGGATAAAGATTTTGAAAATGCCTTTATTCAGGCAAAAGCTTTGGACTTGCGGTTAAACGAAAATGGACAGCGGATAATGGCTTTAGCCAAAGTGGCCTTTGAAAACAATCATTTTGATATAGCCATAAATGCTTATCAGTATGTTATAAACAAAGGGAAACATCTGGAATTTTATTTTAATGCCCGAAGTGAATTATTGGAAGTGATGTATCAGCGAATTGTATTGAATATTGACAATCAAAAAACAGATCAATTCAAATTGGAAGAATCGCTCATAGGAGCTTTGCAGGATATGGGAAGCAATGCAGGAACAGTTAACTTGATTAAAAATCTGGCCCACCTTCAGGCCTTTTACCTTTATAAAACTGCCGAAGCCCAGTTTTTGCTCGAAGATGCAATAACCATCCGTGGAATTAACTACCAGCAAAAAGGAGAATTGGAACTGGAATTAGCCGATATCTATTTAATTGATGGTAAGGTTTGGGATGCAACCCTAGCTTATGCCCGCGTGGAAGATAACAATAAAAATAATCCCATTGGATCCGAAGCTAAATTCCGAAAAGCGCGGCTTGCCTATTTTATTGGCGACTTTGTTTGGGCCGCGGCTCAGCTTGATGTTTTAAAAGCGAGTACTTCGAAATTGATTGCCAACGATGCCGCTGATTTATCGTTTTTTATTTTTGAAAATTCCGGTTGGGATACCGTGGAAACGGCACTTGCAACTTATGCCAAGGCTGATTTTCTTTTCTATCAATCGAAAGATTCCCTTGCCTTATTAACCCTGGATACGGTAATTACCAATTTCAGTAGTCACGAACTAGTAGATGAGGCATGGTTGCTAAAAGGCAAAATACTGCAAAAAAAGTATCAATACAGCCAATCCATTGAGGCTTATCAAGTTATTGTTGACAAATACTACTCTGATGTTTTGGCTGATAATGCCCTTTTTGCTATTGCCGATTTGTACGAAAACCAGCTCCAAAACAAGGAACAAGCCATGGAACTGTATAAAAAAATTATGACCGATTTTCCCGATAGTATTTACAAAATGGAATCGCGAACCCGGTTCCGCAAACTGCGGGGCGACACCGTTGTAAATTAGTTGCTTAATACAAAAAGAATGATTGGTGTATTGATTGTAATGTCATTAGGAATTGTTATAGGACTTGCTTTTCGTTCCAAAACGAAAACGATCCAACTAATTAACAAATCAACTATCTGGATAATTTTTCTACTCCTATTTTTTATGGGAATATCCATTGGCGCAAATCCTACTATTATGAAGAATATAGATACCATAGGTTTGCGCGGATTTGAATTAGCCTTAGTTTCTGTATTAGGAAGTTCCCTATTATCATGGTTGGTTTATCATCTCTTTTTTAAAAAAGAACAAAATGAAGGATAGTTTGCTCATTGTGCTCTTTTTCGTAATCGGCCTATTAGCCAGTTATTTCAACCTTGTATCGGATGCATTGCTTCAAAAGGACATGAGTACCTACACGTTGTATTTATTAATGTTTGTTGTAGGTATTGGCATTGGTGGCGATAAAAAAACTTTTGATGTATTGCGTAAAGTCAATTTTAAAATTTTGTTGGTGCCAATTACAGTAATTGTTGGAACCCTTGGTTCCGTTATCATTTTTTCGTGGTTTGTCCCCGATTTAACCATGCAAGAATCAGCGGCAGTAGGCGCGGGTTTTGGGTATTACAGTTTATCGAGCATTTTAATAGGCGAATTACACAGCGAAACGTTAGGTACTATTGCCTTGCTGGCAAATGTGATGCGTGAAATACTTACACTGATATTTGCGCCGGCTTTAGCTTGGGCTTTTGGAAAATTAGCTCCGGTAGTTAGCGGTGGAGCCACCGCCATGGATACCACGTTACCTATAATTATAAGAGTTTCCGGAACTGATTACGGTTTATTGGCTCTCTTTAGCGGCATAGTTTTAACCATACTGGTTCCATTTTTAGTTACCTTTATTTTATCCTTGCAATAAGTTCTAATTATGATAAAACTATTCCTATCGCTCAGTTTAATATTGGTAATTCAATGTTGTTTAGTTAAGCCCGGAGGGCTTGAATTTGAATAACCTCCGGTTTCATCGGAGGGGGTTAATAGCCGACAATATCTGAATCCTGAAAGGGTTCAACCCCTTCAGGGTTGTTGTTTGTTTGTCACAAATTCCATGGGTTACACCCATGGTTATTCAAATTCAGCCCCTTCATGGCTCTTTATATCAGGCATTTCCTCTTAACTAAACGAAATTAATTGATAATTGATAATTGATAATTGATAATTGATAATT
>DYQV01000276.1 GCA_020719105.1 Rikenella microfusus | reverse complement strand
CTAATACATTTTCCACATGAGACTGACTAATAAGAAGATTTTACAGCAAAGAACTCAAAGAATACGCAAAGGACGCCAAATATAATATTTTGACAAACTTTGCGATTCCGAGTTATCGGGACAGCGACCTTTGCGCTTCAGATTTTGTAACTTTTTAGACAGTATCTTTGAAAATAAGATCCATAACAAGCGAATCGTTAGGTTTGAACTGTCTTCTATATGTCAGTTTCAATGGAAACAAACCGGGCAATATTGCGTGACATTTCAATCCGGTTGTAAATAGATTGCATTATTTTAAGATACAGATCTTCTTTCAGCACTCTATCTTCAAAACCAACATCAACATTTGGATTGTCGTTTACTTCAATTACGTAAGCTTTACCATCAATCATTTTAAGGTCAACTCCATATAAGCCGTCACCCATTAGGGCTGCGGCTTTGGTAGCGGCTTTAATAATGGGTTCAGGAACATCTTCAACCAGCATGGTTTCCACTAAACCATAATGATCGTCGAGCTCGTCGTTCCAGTTTACAATTTGCCAATGGTCCTTTGCCATAAAATACTTGCAAGCGTACAACGGTTTTTGGTCAAGCACGCCAATCCGCCAGTCGTACTCTGAGGGTACAAATTCCTGTGCAATTATTAAATCGGATTTTTTAAAAAGCTGGGTTAATTGGTGATGCAATTCCTCCGGACTATTTACTTTGGTAACACCTATTGAAAAAGCGCTATCGGGCTGTTTCAGAACCATGGGATAGGTAAGGTTTTCGAACCCGTTCTTTTTTATAAAATCTTTTGTTAAGATTAGGGTGTGCGGTGTAAGGATTTTATTCTGACGCATGCGTTCTTCCAAAAATATTTTGTTGGAACACCGTAAAATCGACCAGGGATCGTCTATTACAACCAAGCCCTCAGCATAGGCTGTGCGCGAAAAGTAATAGGTATGGTTGTTTACGCTGGTTGTTTCGCGTATAAAAAGGGCATCAAATTCAGTGAGCCTATCATAATCATCTTTGGTAATAAACTCCGTATAAAAGCCAATCTTTTTAGCGGCTGCCTTGAATAGTTGCAAAGCTTCGGGGTTCGAAGGGGGATTTTTTTCTTCAGGATTAACTAAAATGGCTAAATCGTATTTATAGTTATTGAAGCGGTGGCGCTGAAACCGTTTCCGGGAAAAATATTCACGGGCAAAATGCTGGATGCGTTCAAAATCTTCGCTGTTAATTTTGTCAAGGCTTATTGGACTTACTCTTTGTATTACCCAACGGTCGGTTTTATTAAACTGAACATGCATGAGTGGGGTTTCGAATAACCGATAAAGATTTTGCCCCAGTACTTTTAAGTTTTTTTCAATGGTTTGTCCAAAATAGATATTAAAATTAATCTGGTTCCGGGTTTCTTTTTCCAGGGTTTTCTGAAGTAAATCATCAATATCCTGTGCAATGGTGCGGATTATGGAAACATTTCTAAAATCGCGGATGGTTGTAACATTTGGAATGGCTCTATGCTCCCGGGCCGATGCTAAAAGCGACACATAATATCCAATACTTTGGTATCGGTATGAATTGGAAAGGTTAAAAATTCTACCGTTTTTCAACGATTGAAACTCCTGATCGGAAAGGTAAGTTTTGGCCGAAACAACTCTTAATCCTTCAATTTCAAGCTTCCATTTTTTGGGATTGTCAACTACAATTATATTCGATATGGCATTTCGTTCCTTGGGGTCGAATAAGTTCAGAACCATACGCTTAGCATGAATGCCATCGCTATAATAATTGGGCAATTCCTCTGAAATTAAAAAACCGGCTTTTTGATACCATTCAATGAGCTTGGTGTCGGTTGATAGGGCTTCGAGCGAAAGTTTGTCGCACCCTTTTGAGATGGCCACATGTTTAACCTGAGCCAGCAAAATTTGTCCAATTCCCCGCCCCTGATATTCTGGCAATATTCCAATGGAATAAATACGTACAGTATGCTGATATAAATTTAAAATTAATGTTCCAACTGCAACATGCTTCCTTTTTTCTTTTAATTCAGCTATCCATACTTGTTGTGCAGGGCTACCTAAACTTAACCGTAATGAGCGTCGGGAACTTTGTTGAAATTGAGGAAAACAAATAGTTTCAACTTTTTCTAAAAAAGGTAAATCATCAATAGTTGATTTCCTGATACTTATGTTCATAAATAAAGGTAATAAAAACAACCCAAATTTAATATATTATGAATATCTGAAACTTTATTGTAATTATTTTATGAAGACTTTGCCAATAGTTATTAACAATTGAGCAATGAGTGTGTTTGTATGGTTTTTTATAGTTAAAAAAGGAGCGATTATCCATTCCCTTCGTTGAAAGGAATTTGAATACGAATTAACACCCCGGGCAAACTTTTATGTGTAATTTTATCGAGTATTTCGAGCTTACAAGTTCTTTTAGTAATGCTCTGCAGGTTTTGCATCCGTTGCTTAGTAATTTTGGTGGCCATTGACACATGATTACTTTTTTGTTTTTCGCTGGAGTGTTCTTGTAAGCCAATGCCGTTATCTTCAACCTCAATCAGCAATAAATTTTGCTCTCGATTAAAACGGATAATAATTAATCCTTGCCTATCAATTCCCCGTATTCCATGTTCAATTGAATTCTCAACAAATGGCTGCACCAACATTGGGGGAACCATACATGTTTGTGGCTCTATGTTGTTTGAAATTTCAAAACGGTAATCAAATTTATTCTGAAAACGAAGCTGCTGTAATTTCAGGTAATCATTTAAAATCTCCAATTCATTTTCCAATGGAATGAAATCGGAACCTGATCCCATTAATATATTCCGCATCAATCGTGAAAAATTCACCAGATAGTCGGAAGCTGCTATTTTATCGTTATGCAATATATAATTTTGAACGGCAGCCAATGAATTAAATACAAAATGAGGATTTAACTGAGTTCGTAATAATTTTTGTTCCAAACTCATTTGGCTTAATTTTTCTTTTAACAAACGCTGCCTATAAAAGAATAGAATTATTACTGCAATGGCTAATACAAACGATGCAATTCCAATAATCAAAAATTTTTGACGACTAATTTGCAGCGCATCCAATTGTGCTTTTTGCTTTAATATCACTATTTCACGTTCCTGTTTTTCTGCTCTGAACAACACATCCATAGCTTCAGAATTTTGCCTGCTTACCTCCTTTGTAATGCTGTCTTTATAGGCCATTGATTCGCGCATGTGCTCTAAAGCCAGTTCTGTTTTTTGCATGTAACTGTACAATTCCGAAAGGATTTTATCCGCTTCCAATATCTGAAGATTACTACCTATTGTTTTTCCTATTTCAAGTGCTTTAAGTAAATGCTCCTCTGAGAGGGGATAATTCCCTGTTAGCATATATACTTTTCCTAAGTTTCGATGATTATCGGCTACATATATCAAGTCACCAATTTTTTGATTTATTTCCAATGATTTTTGATATTCATACCGTGCTTTTTCATAATGTTTCTGCTCCACATATACCATTCCTATTCCATTATGGCAAATCGCTTGACCCAGTTCGGAACCAATTTCCAAATTAATTTTAAAGGATCGTTTCAGATAAACCAAAGCAGAGTCGGTGTTGTGTAAAAATAAATATGCTTCGCCTATATTATTTGTATTTATAGCCATTCCAAGCCGATTTGTTTTCATCTTCCCTTGATAGGCCAGCGATCGTTGAAAATAACCAATAGCATCGTAGTAGTTATTATAACTTATATACACATTCCCTATGCCATTGAGTGAGGAGTGCATCAGCAAAGTGTCGTGATTGGATTCAGCCCACTCTAAGACACGCATATATAGCTTGAGTGCTTGAGCATTATAATCAATTCGGCGGAAAACCACTGCCAATTCATGCCATGTTTTAGCTTTCAACGAATCGTTTTGAATCTCTTCAATTATGGCAAGCGATTGCTGATAAAATGAAATGGCTTTGCTATATTCCGATATATTCCGGTGCCGTTTTGCAATTAAATTATAAATTTCAGCTATTCGCTTTGACTGATTATTCGCAAGCGCTACTTCAACCGCTATCTTAAGATACTCATCATAAGGTAGTTTAACCGTGTCTTTTAACTTATAGTTGGTATTTGATAATTGAATTAAGCTGTCAATTACCTGATTTGAATTAATTACATCGGATGAATGGGTTTGATTGCTTGGAACCGATAGTTGACAACCAACAACGGTAACAAACACGAGGAGAATATATAAGCAAGAAGTTTTCAAAAAAGAGTATTTTGCTTAAAAATATAAAGAATAATTTTAAGTTGGGTATTTATAACTTAAAAA
>DYQV01000017.1 GCA_020719105.1 Rikenella microfusus | reverse complement strand
GTCCATAATTTCACGGGCGTGAACATTTGCAATTAATCCCATAACTATTAGTTTTAAATTTATAAGTTAACAATTATCTATAAATTAAAAGAGGGATAAAAATACTCATTTTATCCCTCTTTAACCGTGTTAAAATCTTAAATTATTCAACTTTGTTTTCATCACTTTGTGCCTCTTCAGCAGCAGGGCTGCTAATTTCTTCGGCATCGGTAACGGGAGCAACCGGAGCTGTTTTGGTTTCCTTTACAGCATCAACGCTTTTAGTAGCTTTTGCTACCGGAGTTGCTTCGTCTGATGATTTCTTTTTTGTACCTCTTCTGCGTTTTGCAGCAGGTTTTTCAGTTGTGTTGCGTTCTTGTGTATAAATTTCGTTGTAATCAACCAATTCTATAATACACATTTCAGCGTTATCACCAATCCGGTTGCCTGTTTTTAAAATGCGGGTGTACCCACCAGGACGATTGGCTACTTTGACAGCAATGTCACGAAAAAGCTCAGAAACGCTATCTTTATTTTGAAGATAGCTGAATACCACCCTACGGGAATGTGTCGAATCTACTTTTGATTTGGTAATCAATGGTTCAACATATATTTTCAAAGCTTTCGCTTTGGCTACGGTAGTGTTTATTCTTTTGTGTAGAATCAACGAGGTTGCCATATTTGATAACATGGCACTGCGATGACCAGCTTGCCTACCTAAATGATTAAAACTCTTATTGTGTCTCATCTCAATTATTCTTTCTCAAGTTTATACTTACTGATGTCCATTCCAAAAGTAAGATTCATTGAATCCAACAGATCCTCTAATTCAGTTAATGACTTTTTTCCAAAATTTCTGAATTTGAGTAAATCGTTCTTATTATAAGTACATAAATCACCTAAAGTTTCAACATCGGCTGCTTTAAGGCAGTTCAATGCCCGAACAGAAAGATCCATGTCAACTAATTTGGTTTTAAGAAGCTGGCGCATGTGTAATACCTCTTCATCAAACTCTTCGGCTTGATATTTTTCATCAGAATCCAGTGTTATTTTCTCATCAGAAAATAACATGAAGTGATAAATAAGGATTTTTGCAGCTTCTTTCAATGCATCTTTTGGATGGATTGATCCATCAGTTTTTATCTCTAAAATAAGCTTTTCGTAATCTGTTTTTTGCTCTACCCTATAATTTTCGACCGCAAATTTTACATTGCGTATAGGGGTATGAATTGAATCCAGAGCAATAACACCAAACTCAGCATCAACAGGCATATTTTCTTCAGAAGGAATATAACCTCTTCCTTTATTGATAGTTATTTCCAATTGAAGTTTGGCTGAAGAATCAAGCCGGCATATTACCAAATCAGGATTTAAAACCTCGAAACCAGTTATGAACCGCGACATATCACCAGCAGTAAAAGCTTCTTGATCAGTTATAGTAATTGATACTTTTTCATGATCAATATCTTCAATCTGCTGTTTAAAGCGCACTTGTTTTAAATTTAAAACTAATTCGGTTACATCTTCTTTCACTCCAGGTAGGGTCGAAAATTCATGTTCAGCCCCTTCTAATTTAAGAGTAGTAATTGCGAACCCTTCTAAAGAGGAAAGCAGAATTCTGCGTAAAGCATTACCGACGGTATTTCCGTAACCAGGTTCTAAAGGTCTGAATTCGAATTTTCCTGAATGGTCATCCGCTTCCAGCATTACAACTTTATCGGGCTTCTGAAAAGCTAAAATTGCCATAATATAAAAATTACTTAGAGTATAATTCTACGATTAATTGTTCCTTAATGTTTTCAGGAATTTCAGTCCTCTCAGGAACAGTAAGGTATTTCCCGGTTTTATGATCCTTATCCCATTCTAACCATGGATAACGACTGTGACTTCCCGTTGTTAAGGAATTTGAAACTACTTCCAGTGATTTCGATTTCTCGCGAACACCAATTACTTGACCTGCTTTCAGTAAGTAGGAAGGTACGTTTACTAATTCCCCATCAACTACGATGTGTTTGTGCGAAACCAATTGACGGGCAGCAGCACGAGTAGGTGCAATACCTAAACGATAAACTACATTATCTAATCGCGATTCCAACAATTGTAACAATACTTCACCTGTAATTCCTTTGCTACGTTGAGCTTTATGAAACAAGTTGGCAAATTGTTTTTCTAAAATACCATAGGTATATTTAGCTTTTTGTTTTTCCAACAACTGTATTCCATATTCAGAAGATTTTTTTCTCTTCTTATTTAAACCATGTTGACCGGGAGGAAAATTTTTCCTCTCAAAATATTTGTCTGGTCCGTAGATTGGTTCGCCAAATTTTCTGGCAATCCTTGTTTTTGGTCCAATATATCTAGCCATCTGCTATTTTTTAAATCAATACAAAACAAATTAAACTCTTCTCCTTTTTGGAGGTCTGCAACCATTATGAGGTAATGGAGTAACATCTACAATCTCAACAACCTCAATTCCTTGATTGTGAATCGATCGAATAGCAGATTCTCTTCCGGTGCCAGGGCCTTTTACATAAACTTTGGCTTTTCTCATACCTCCTTCAAAGGCCACTTTTGCACAATCTTCAGCTGAAACCTGAGCAGCATAAGGAGTATTCTTTTTCGACCCCCTAAATCCATTCTTACCCGCTGATGACCATGAAATTACTTGTCCGTCATTATTCGTAATTGAAATAATAATATTATTAAACGAAGAATGAATATGGACTTGTCCGCTAGCTTCAACCTTAACGGTCTTCTTTCTTGCAGTTTTTGACTTCTGTGCCATAATAACTTATCCCTTATTTAGTAGCTTTCTTTTTGTTTGCAACGGTTTTCTTTCTTCCCTTGCGAGTACGTGCATTGTTTCGGGTATGCTGCCCACGAACTGGCAATCCAACGCGGTGACGAACACCACGATAACAACCAATATCCATTAAACGTTTAATGTTTAACTGAATCTCTGAGCGAAGTTCACCTTCCAATTTATAATTTTCGTTAAGTACCTTTCGAAGTGATGCAATTTCATCATCCGTCCAATCTTTAACTTTAGTGTCGTAGCTGATTTTAGCTTCGTTTAATATAGTACGTGCCGCACTACGTCCGACTCCGAAAATATAAGTGAGTCCAATTTCTCCCCTCTTATTGTTCGGCAAATCAACACCTACAAGTCTTGCCATAAATTACTTTTTAAAATTTCGGTTTGCAAAGTTATAAAATTATCCTTGACGTTGCTTAAATTTTGGATTTTTTTTGTTAATCACATACAAACGTCCTTTTCTACGTACGATTTTACAATCAGAACTACGCTTTTTTATTGATGCTCTTACTTTCATCTCTTTAAGTTCTATTATTTGTATCTAAATGATATACGTCCCTTGGTTAAATCATAAGGCGACATCTCAACTTTCACTTTATCACCAGGTAGAATTTTTATATAATGCATACGCATTTTTCCTGATATATGTGCTGTAATAACATGCCCATTTTCAAGTTCTACACGAAACATCGCATTGCTTAATGCTTCGATAATGGTACCATCTTGTTCTATTGAACTCTGTTTGGCCATAAATTTTTTTAATAACTTTTTTCAATTAACTTAAGAAGGATTAATCTCAATATATTTGATGCCTTTTATAGGTTTAATCAAATAGAACTGATTGTTTCCTTTCTTTTGCTATTAAAGTCAAACCCCCATCTACCCAAATAATTAGGCGATTTCAGAAATATACCATAGGTTCTAATGGTGTTTCTCTTCTTCTAACTAAACAACTCTATATTCTTAAATTTTAAGAACTGAGAACTCAGTCTATAAGTGTTAAGCTACAGAAATTTATTAATAAAATTCAACTGAATAATTATCCAGTCATATTCTGCTTCACCTTTTCTCCCATAAAAATTTCTAAGGACTAACATAAAAATCACTTCTGATAGAGTTCAATAAATCTAAAAAAGCATACACTTCTTTTTTAAATAACCTACCTCAAATAATTCACAAATGAAATTGATGTTTTGTGCTTGATTATAAACTGTCATTAAAATAATTAAAACCATTGTGCAACTCAATTCATAAAGGTTTTGCTAGCAATAAAAACAGCTATAATTAGAAATCAATGTAATTAAAGAAAGATCGAATCGGATAGTACGTAAATAAAGGGGCATTAAAGAACAATATTTATAAGTTCATACAAACTTGACCTTAAAACCGTATTAATTAGCTACTAAACAAATAAAAACTTTCATTAATCCGATACATTTCATCGGTTGACTTAAAAATAACATCAAAGAACGTAACTTAAAATTCGGATTAGATTACATTTCGGCCACCTTTAATCCGGCCGCTCTTCATCAATCCATCGTAATGTCTCATTAATAAGTGACTCTCAATTTGCTGCAGGGTATCTAAAACAACCCCAACCAAAATTAAAAGTGAAGTGCCACCATAAAAATAAGCAAAATTAGTGTCAACTCCGGCAATCATTGCAAATGCGGGCATAATCGCAACAAATGCAAGAAATATGGAACCTGGCAAAGTAATTTTTGACATTACGGAGTCAAGAAATTCAATAGTTTTTCTACCAGGCTTAACGCCAGGTATAAATCCACCGTTTTTCTTCATATCCTCAGCCATCTGTGTTGGATTTATAATGATAGCTGTATAAAAATAGGTAAACAGAATAATTAATAATGCAGTAATCAAATTATACAAAAACCCGGTATGATCAGATAAACTCGCTGCAATACCTGTTGCTGAATCGCTACTGGAAAATCCCACTAAAACAATAGGTAAAAACATAATAGCTTGAGCAAAAATGATAGGCATAACTCCTGATGCATTTACTTTTAGTGGAATGTACTGACGAACCCCACCGTATTGTTTATTTCCAACAATTCGTTTGGCATACTGAACTGGAATTTTTCGAGTACCTTGAATCAATAATATAACCAAAGTAACAACTCCAGCCAATGCTATCATTTCAACTAAAAATACCACCAATCCTCCACCTTGTTGATTTACGCGGGAAATAAATTCTACCCACATCGAAGACGGAAGACGGGCTATAATACCAATCATAATGATTAATGAAATACCATTACCTATACCTTTATCTGTAATTTTTTCACCCAACCACATAACAAACATAGTTCCTGCAGCTAGAATTAAAACCGAAGATATGGTAAAAAAGGCTCCTGATAAAACAAAAGCGGATGCAGGTAATTGTGCATGAAGATTGGCCAAATAACTAGGACCTTGTAAAAGCAGAATAATAACCGTCAAATAACGGGTTATCTGATTTACTTTACGACGGCCGCTTTCTCCTTCACGCTGCAGCCTCTGAAAATAAGGAACTGCCATGCCAAGAAGCTGAATTACAATAGACGCTGAAATGTAAGGCATAATACCCAATGCAAAAATTGATGCATTCGAAAAAGCCCCTCCTGAAAACATATCCAACAACCCAAGTACACCACCTGCAGTTTGGTCTTTTAAGGCCGCCAATTGTGATGGATCAATGCCTGGAAGAACCACTTTAGTTCCTAAACGGTAAACAAGAATAAGCCCCAATGTTGTTAAAATTCGGGCTTTTAAATCTTCAATCTTCCAAATATTCTTTAAGGTTTCAATAAATCGCTTCATTCATTTAGAATTACAAAGTTACTACTGTACCTTGGAGCTTTTCAATAGCTTCAACAGCTGATTTTGAAAAAGCATGAGCTTTAATTTCAAGCTTTAAGGTTATTTTTCCGTTTCCAAGAATTTTAACTCTATCATTTTTTGAACACAAACCACTCTCATACAAATGATGAACTTCAATGGTTGTTAAACCTTTGGCATCAGCCAATTTCTGGATGTCGCCAATATTGATAGCCTTAAATTCTTTACGGTTAATATTTGTGAAACCGAATTTTGGAACTCTACGCTGCAAGGGCATCTGTCCTCCTTCAAAACCAACTTTCCTGGAATAACCTGACCTTGATTTAGCTCCTTTATGACCACGTGTTGACGTGCCTCCATGACCTGAACCTTGTCCTCTACCAATCCTTTTGCTTGAATGAACGGAACCTCCAGCTGGTTTCAATGTACTTAAATCCATATCATCAACTATTATTTAATCTCTTCCAAAGAAATTAAGTGTTTAACTTTATTTATCATACCCAAAATTTCAGGAGTACCCTCTTTCTCCAATGTTTCATGCATTCTGTGAAAACCTAATGCTTCAAGAGTTGCTTTTTGGCGTTGGGTACTGCCAATTTTGCTTTTTATCTGCTTAATGCGATATTTTGCCATGTCGTAACTTATTTTATCCTTTAAATACTTTTTCCAAAGAAACTCCTCTTTCATTGGCTACACTATATGCATCCCGTAGTTGCAATAAAGCAGCTATGGTAGCTTTTACAACGTTATGAGGGTTTGAAGAACCTTTAGATTTAGCCAGACAATCTTTTACACCAACACTTTCAAGAACCGCCCTCATAGCACCTCCAGCCTTAACGCCAGTACCATGTGAGGCAGGAGCAATGAAAACATCAGCTCCACCAAATTGTGCTATTTGTTGGTGAGGAATAGTTCCATTAATTACTGGAACTTTTATCAGGTTTTTCTTTGCATCTTCGATGCCTTTGCTAATTGCAGTAGTAACCTCGCTGGCTTTTCCTAATCCATAACCAACAATTCCATTATCGTTTCCTACTACCACAATGGCTGAGAAGCTGAAAGTACGACCCCCTTTTGTTACTTTAGTAACACGGTTAATTGCAACCAAACGGTCTTTTAACTCTAAGTCTGTTGTTTTAATTTTTCTGATGCTTGACATAACTTCTAAAATTTAAGTCCTCCTTTTCTGGCAGCCTCAGCCAGAGTTTTAACTCTACCATGATATAAGAAACCATTGCGGTCGAAGACCACGCTGTTAATATTTTTCTCAATTGCTACCTTGGCAATTAATTCACCTACTTTATCTGCTTTTTGAGTTTTATTTCCTTTGAATTCAGCAATGCTCTTTTCTAAAGAAGTAGCTGAAGCAAGGGTAACTCCTGCAACATCATCAATCAATTGAACCGATATCTGTTTGTTGCTCCGGAAAACACTCAAACGAGGCATATCAGCAGTTCCACTAACACGGGAACGTATGCTCTCTTTAATCTTCTGACGTCTGATTTTTTTATCGTGAGCCATAATTAAACCTTTTTAAATGTTATTTACCTGCTGATTTACCAGCTTTTCTTCGTAATACTTCTCCTTCAAACTTAATACCTTTACCTTTATAAGGCTCTGGTTTCCTGAAAGCTCTAATTTTAGCAGCTATTTGTCCTATCAGTTGTTTATCACAACTTGTTAATGTAACCTTAGGGTTAGCGCGTCTATCAGTAAGAGCTTCCACTTTAATTTCACCAGGTAATTCAAAAATGATGCTGTGAGAATATCCTAAGCTCATTTCAAGCATTTGACCCTTGGCCTCAGCCCTATAACCCACACCAACAAACTCCATTATAATGGTATAACCATCAGAAACACCTACAATCATGTTTTTCAACAAGGAACGGTATAATCCGTGCATTGATTTGTGATCAATTGAATCAGAAGGACGAACTAAAACTAATTCTTCCCCTTCAACATTCACTTTAATCTCTGGATTAACCTGCTGTTGCAGTTGTCCTTTAGGCCCTTTTACTACTACCATATTAGCAGCATCAACAGTAACTGTTACTCCTTTTGGTATAGCTACAGGTAATTTTCCTATTCGTGACATTTTTACTTTTTTTTAATAAACATAACACAATACTTCTCCACCCACATTTTTGGCGCGGGCTTCTTTATCGCTTAACACGCCATGTGAAGTAGAAACAATAGCAACACCTAATCCGTTTAAGATTCTTGGAAGGTCATCGGCATTTTTATAAATCCGTAACCCAGGAGAGCTAACACGCTGCAATTTTTTAATAACTGGCTGTTTCGTATCGCCGTTGTATTTTAATGCAATTTTAATTGTACCTTGAATAGAATTTTCCTCAAACTTATAATTCAATATATAACCTTGATCGAAAAGAATCTTAGTCATACTTTTCTTAATATTTGAAGAAGGTATCTCTACCACTTTATGCTTTGCCATCTGGGCGTTGCGAATTCTAGTCAAAAAATCTGCAATTGGATCTGTCATTTTCTTACTCTTTAAATATTACCAACTTGCTTTCTTAACCCCTGGTATAAGTCCATTAAGGGCCATTTCTCTAAAAGATATCCTGCTAAGGCCAAATTGCCTCATGTATCCCTTTGGTCTTCCAGTTAAACTACACCTGTTGTGCATGCGAATAGGTGAAGCATTTCTTGGAAGTTTTTGTAACCCTTCAGCGTCTCCGGCAGCTTTCAGTTTTGCGCGTTTTTCAGCGTATTTCTCTACCATTTTCAAACGCTTTACTTCGCGGGCTTTCATTGATTCTTTAGCCATAACTTAGTTCTTTTTAAGATTTCTAAAAGGTAAACCAAATTCTCTGAGCAAAGCATAACCTTCTTCATCGGTTTTAGCTGAAGTTACAAAAGTAACATCCATACCTAAAATAGTATTGATTTTATCAATATCTATTTCTGGGAAAATTATTTGCTCGGTAACACCTAAGGTGTAATTTCCTCGTCCATCGAATTTGTTATTGATACCTTTAAAATCCCTTATCCGGGGTAAAGCTACAACTACTAATCTCTCGAGGAACTCATACATCCGCTCTCTCCGTAAGGTAACTTTCACACCAATTGGCATTTTTTTCCTTAACTTGAAGTTTGAAATATCCTTTTTAGAAAGAGTTTTCAAAGGTTTTTGCCCAGTTATTGTTGTAAGTTCATCAACAGCCACATCAATAAGCTTTTTATCGGCTGTTGCCTTACCAACTCCCTGATTGATAACAATTTTTTCCAGTTTTGGAACTTGCATCGGAGTTGTGTAACTAAATTCTTTAATTAAAGCGGGAATGATTTCATTCTCGTATTTGGTCCTAAGACTTGGTTTGTATTCCATTACTTAATCTCCTCTCCCGATTTTTTTGAATACCTAACTAATTTACCTTTATCATTCAACCTTCTTCCAACACGGGTAGGTTTACCTGAAGAAGGATCCACATTCAATAAATTTGAAATGTGAATGGGGGCTTCTTGCTTAACTATTCCACCTTGTGGACTTGTAGCATTTGGCTTGGTATGTTTTGATACCAAATTTACCCCTTCTACGATAGCGCGTTGTTTTTCAGAAAAAACTTCAAGAACTTTTCCTTTTTGTCCTTTATTTTCCCCTGATATAACCACCACGGCATCTCCTTTTTTAATATGCAATTTTTTACGCATGTCTTGATAGTGTTTACTGATTATAATACTTCAGGTGCCAGTGAAACGATTTTCATATAACTATCGCGCAATTCACGGGCCACTGGTCCAAAAATACGGGTTCCACGTATTTCCCCGGCATTGTTCAATAAAACACATGCGTTGTCGTCGAACCGAATATAGGAACCGTCATTTCTACGTATTTCCTTTTTAGTGCGAACAACAACCGCTCTGCTCACAGTACCTTTTTTCATTTCTCCCCCTGGGATGGCACTTTTCACCGTAACAACAATCTTGTCGCCAATGGTGGCATAACGTTTTTTCGAACCACCTAATACATTGATGCACAAACATGTTTTTGCACCACTGTTGTCAGCTACGGTTAATCTGCTTTCTGATTGTATCATGGCTACTTAACTCTTTCGATAATTTCAACTAATCTCCAACTTTTTGTTTTACTGAGTGGTCTTGTTTCCATAACCCTTACAGTATCACCAATATTGCATGTATTTTCTTCATCGTGTGCATGCAAATTAGTAGTCTTATTGACGAATTTTCCGTAAATCGGGTGTTTTACCTTACGAGCAATAGCAACAACTATCGATTTGTCCATTTTATTGCTAACAACTACTCCTACCCTTTCTTTTCTCAGATTTCTTGTATTTTCCATCGCCAAAATTATTTGTTCTCGTTAATTTGTCTTACCCTAAGCTCTGTTTTTAATCGGGCAATGCTCTTTTTCGATTCCATGATTTTATTTGGATTATCTAAAGGAGATACTGCATGATTTAACCGCAAACGGGTTAACACTTTCTTGTTTTCATCAATCCGCTCAATAATTTCAGGCGTTGACAATTCTCTTATTTCTGAAGCTTTCATTGTTCGTTAAATTGAAGTTTCCACAAAGTCTCTTCTCACTACAAACTTGGTTTTGATTGGAAGTTTCTGAGCCGCTAGGCGCAATGCTTCTTTTGCTACTTCATAAGTTACACCTTCAGCTTCAATAATGATGCGTCCGGGCGTAATTGGAGCCACAAAACCTTCTGGTGCACCCTTTCCTTTACCCATACGAACCTCTGCAGGCTTTTTGGTAATAGGTTTATCAGGGAAAATCCGAATCCAAATTTGTCCTTCACGTTTCATAAAACGTGTCACAGCTTGGCGGGCTGCTTCAATTTGCCTACCGGTAATCCAAGCTTCTTCAAGCCCTTTGATTCCAAATGAACCAAAAGCTAACTGATTACCTCGTTGAGCATTTCCTTTCATCCGCCCTTTTTGCATCCGGCGGTATTGTGTTTTTTTAGGCTGTAACATCCTTAATCTGTTTTATCGATTAATTCTTACGTTTCTTAAATCCTTTTTTTGGGGCTTGGCTCCCTAAGTTTGGGGTAAGATCCGGTTTTCCATAAACCTCTCCTTTACAAATCCATACTTTTATACCAATTAACCCTACTTTAGTCAAAGCTTCAACAGCAGCATAGTCAATATCAGCACGTAAGGTATGCAATGGAATGCGACCTTCTTTGTAAATTTCAGCACGAGCCATCTCAGCTCCTCCTAAACGTCCTGATATTTGAATTTTAATACCTTCAGCACCCATACGGATGGTTGAAGCTATACTCATTTTAACTGCCCTACGGTGTGAAATACGTCCTTCTAATTGACGAGCAATATTAGTACCAACAAGGTATGCATCTAATTCTGGTCTCTTTATTTCAAAGATATTTATTTGCACTTCTTTTTTGGTAATCTTTTTCAATTCCTCTTTCAGCTTATCTACTTCCTGTCCACCTTTACCAATAATAATTCCTGGTCGAGCTGTATTTACCGTAATGGTAATAAGTTTAAGCGTTCGCTCAATAATAATCTTCGAAACGCTTGCTTTAGCTAAACGGGCATGAAGATATTTACGAATCTTTTCGTCCTCTACTAATTTCTCGGAGTAGTGGTTACCACCAAACCAGTTAGAATCCCAGCCTTTAATGATACCTAATCTATTCCCTATTGGATTACATTTCTGTCCCATCGTCTCTTAATTATTTATTATTTCACTATTACGGCTATCAACAACCAAGGTAACATGGTTCGATCTTTTTCTGATTCTATGTCCTCTACCTTGTGGTGCAGGACGTAAACGCTTCAAAACACGAGCGGAATCAACAAAGACTTCTTTAACAACAAGGTCAGATTCTTCAATACGAACCCCCTCATTTTTTTGTTGCCAATTAGCAATAGCTGAAAGCAATAATTTTTCAAGCCTTCCGGCTGCTTCTTTAGAACTAAAACGAAGAATATCTAATGCTTTATTTACTTCTTCGCCTCGAACTAGATCAGCCACCAGACGCATTTTGCGAGGTGAAGTTGGGCAATTGCGCAGTTGTGCCATGCTTTTGCTTTTCTTCTCTGCTTTATCCAGATTGGCTTTATTTCTTTTTCTTGCACCCATTTTACATCAGATTAAAATAATTATTTTTTCTTTCCTCCATGACCCCTAAATTGACGGGTTGGGGCAAATTCGCCAAGTTTATGGCCAACCATGTTTTCAGTTACATATACTGGAATAAATCGGTTTCCGTTATGTACAGCTATGGTATGCCCTACAAAGTCAGGTGACATCATCGAAGCCCTTGACCAGGTTTTGATTACATTCTTTTTTCCTGATTCATTCATAGCAGCAACTCTTTTTTCGAGTTTGTAATGAATAAATGGGCCTTTTTTTAATGAACGACTCATATCTACTTAATTTATTTTTTCCTTCTTTCTACAATAAACCTATTCGATTGCTTTTTAGGATAACGAGTTCTGTATCCTTTTGCAGGAATCCCCTTACGCGAGCGTGGATGACCTCCTGAAGCACGTCCTTCACCACCACCCATAGGGTGATCCACTGGATTCATTACCACACCACGTACCCGTGGGCGACGACCTAACCAGCGGCTCCTACCAGCTTTTCCAGACCTTTCAAGACCATGATCTGAATTACCTACTGAACCAATAGTAGCTTTGCATGTAACCAAAACCATCCGAATTTCTCCTGAAGGTAATTTAACGGTTGCATATTTACCTTCGCGTGAAGTCAACTGCGCATACGTTCCGGCGCTGCGTGCCATTGACCCTCCGCCATTGGGGCGTAATTCGATATTATGAATAATTGTACCCAATGGTATCTCGGAAAGGAACAAGGTATTACCTATCTCAGGAGCAACTCCTTTACCTGAATTAAGTACTTGTCCAACTTGCAATCCGTTCGGCGCTAATATATAGCGTTTTTCACCATCGGCATAAAAAATAAGTGCTATTCGTGCACTCCGGTTGGGATCGTATTGAATACTATTTACAGTACCCGGAATACCATCTTTATCCCTTTTAAAGTCAACAACACGGTATTGGTGTTTGTGTCCACCACCTATATATCTCATTGTCATGCGGCCAACGTTGTTACGTCCGCCGGATTTTCTAGCAGGACTTAACAATGATTTTTCAGGTGTGCTGGCGGTTACAGCATCAAAATTGCTCACCACCTTAAATCTTTGTCCCGGTGTTACCGGTTTGATTTTCTTTGCAGTCATTTTATATTCTCTGTCTTCTAAATATTGCTATAAAAATCGATGGTTTCGCCTTCAGCCAATGTAATCATAGCTTTTTTAAAGCCATTGGTTTTACCTTGAACAAAACCAGCTTTTGTATGACGCGACTTAAGTTTGCCACCGTATCTCATGGTATTAACAGCAGCTACTTTAACTCCGTATAACTCTTCAATTGCTTTTGCTATTTGAATCTTATCAGCTGTGCGCTCCACTATAAACCCAAACCGGTTTAACTTCTCGGTCTGGCCAGTTATCTTTTCGCTAATGATTGGTTTTAATATAATTTGCATATTCCCTCCTGTTCTTATCCTAAAATAGTTTCTATTAAACCAACTGATTTTTCAGTAAATACAAGAGATGAAGCTTTCATAATCTGATAGGTATTAAGCATATCAGCAGTTACCACTTCAGCGCCCTTTAAATTTCGCGACGACAAATATATGTTTTTATCTTGTTCAGCCACTACCAACAAAGACTTTTTGTCACTGATTTTCAAATTGTCCAGCATTGAAGAAAATACTTTTGTTTTTGGTGTATCAAAATTTAAATCTTCAACAACTAAAATTTGGTTCAATTTTGCTTTGTAAGCTAAAGCTGATATACGAGCCAATCTTTTTACCTTCTTATTCAACTTAAATGAATAATCACGTACTTTTGGTCCAAATACCCGACCTCCACCTCTAAAAATAGGTGATTTGATGCTTCCTGCACGGGCAGTTCCGGTACCTTTTTGCTTTTTTAGCTTTCTGGTGCTTCCTGCAATTTCGCCACGTTCTTTCGATTTATGTGTACCTTGACGTTGATTAGCCAAATATTGCTTTACGTCTAAATATATTGCATGATCGTTGGGCTCTATTGCATAGATGGAATCATTCAATGCTACTTTTTTACCGGTATCCTCGCCTGCTTGATTTAAGACTACTAATTCCATTATTTCTCAATTATTAAATATCCACCTTTTGGACCAGGAACTGACCCTTTCACTAACAACAAATTACTCTCGGGAATAATTTTCACAATCCGGAGACTAAGTGCTTTTACTTTGTCACCACCGGTACGTCCAGCCATGCGCATTCCTTTAAATACCCTTGAAGGGAATGAAGAAGCACCTACTGAACCGGGAGCTCTTAGCCGGTTGTGCTGACCATGCGTAGCATCACCAACACCACCAAAACCATGACGTTTAACAACACCCTGAAATCCTTTTCCTTTAGATATACCACTTACATCTAAATAGATTTCGTCTTTAAATAGATCCAAAGTAAGGATATCTCCTAACTGATACTTTTGTTCAAATTTCAAAAACTCAGCCACTTTTATTTTTGGAGTAGTGTCTGCTTTTTTAAAGTGTCCAACCTGCGGTTTATTCGACTTTTTTTCTTTTTTGTCGTCAAAACCAAGTTGAAGAGCCTCGTAACCGTCTGTTTCAACGGTTTTCACTTGTGTAACAACACAAGGTCCTGCTTCGATTACCGTGCATGGAATATTTTTTCCCTCGGCACTGAAAATCGATGTCATTCCGATTTTTCTTCCTATTAATCCAGCCATTTTATAAGTATATTTCTATCAAACTTTTATTTCAACTTCTACGCCACTCGGCAATTCAAGTTTCATCAAGGCATCAATAGTCTTAGCTGTTGAACTATAAATGTCGAGTAACCTTTTATAAGAGCACAATTCAAACTGTTCTCTTGCCTTTTTATTTACGAAAGGGGAACGCAATACGGTAAAAACACGTCGATGAGTAGGCAATGGAATTGGTCCACTCACAACAGCCCCGGTTGATTTCACTGTCTTAACAATCTTCTCGGCCGATTTGTCAACCAAGTTATGATCGTATGACTTTAATTTAATTCTGATTTTTTGGCTCATATTATAGTATATATTATAATAATTCTTTTTTCCCTTTAAAACTTTCTAGCACTTCAGTTGCAATTCCTTTTGGTGTTTCTTGATATTTGCAGAATTCCATGGTTGAAGTAGCGCGACCAGATGATAACGAACGCAACACAGTAACATAACCAAACATTTCGGCCAATGGAACCTTTGCCTTAATAACGCGAGCACCCATGCGAGCTTCCATTCCTTCAACCTGGCCTCTTCGACGGTTAAAATCGCCGATGATATCACCCATGTAATCTTCAGGAGTTACTACTTCAATTGACATAATTGGCTCCAATAAGATTGGTTTGGCTTTAGAACAAGCTGCTTTGTAGGCTTGACGGGCAGCAATTTCGAACGACAATTGATCAGAATCCACTGCGTGGAATGAACCGTCGTATAGTTCTACTTTTATGCTTTCCATTGCAAATCCTGCCAATGGTCCATTTTTAAGTGCTTCTTTAAAACCTTTTTCTACTGAAGGTATGTATTCACGAGGAATGGTTCCCCCTTTTATAGAATCTATAAATTGAACACCAATAACATCATTATCTGCAGGCGAAACGCGTACCGATATATCGGCAAACTTACCTCTACCACCTGATTGCTTCTTGAAAACTTCTCGATGTTCAACCATTGCGGTAATAGCTTCTTTATAAGCAACCTGGGGAGCACCTTGACTAACTTCAACTTTGAATTCACGATTCAAACGATCTACCAATATCTCAAGATGCAATTCACCCATTCCACTTATAATGGTTTGTCCTGAATCGTGATCAGTTCTCAGTTTGAAAGTTGGATCTTCTTCAGCTAATTTTAGTAGCGCCAAATCCAATTTATCCATGTCTTTTTGAGTTTTTGGCTCAATAGCAACACTGATAACCGGTTCTGGGAAAGACATACTTTCCAGGATAATTGGTTTATTTTCTAAACATAACGTGTCTCCTGTACGAATATCTTTAAATCCAACGGCTGCACATATATCCCCAGCTTCAATTTCGTCTTTTGGATTTTGTTTGTTTGCGTGCATTTGGTAAAGCCGCGAAATACGTTCTTTTTTACCGGTACGCATGTTTAACACCGATGAACCGGCTGTAAGCACTCCGCTATAAACCCGAATAAATGCTAAACGTCCAACAAAAGGGTCGGTTGCTATTTTAAAAGCAAGGCCTGAAAAAGGTTCTTTATTATCCGGTTTTCTGGCTTCTTCTTTGTTGCTATCAGGATTGATTCCTTTAACACTTTCAATATCGAGTGGGCTTGGTAGGTAAGCAACAACTGAATCGAGCAAGCGCTGTACCCCTTTGTTTTTAAAAGCGGAACCACATAAAACAGGAACAATTACCTGTTCCACAGTAGCCTTACGGATTACTGCCCTCATCTCATCTTCAGTAATAGAATTTGGATCCTCAAAAAACCGCTCCAATAAGGTGTCATCCAATTCAGCAACTGACTCAATTAACTTAGCACGCCATTCTTCAACAGTTGCTACTAAATCGGCAGGAATTGGCACATATTCGTAACGGGTAACTTTTTCTTCGTCATCGAACCAAACAATGGCTTTATTTTCAATCAAATCAACCACTCCTTTAAAATCAGCTTCGGAGCCAATTGGAATTTGAATTGGAATTGGATTGGCATTTAACCGTTCTCTCATTTGTGTTACCACCGAGAAGAAATCGGCACCTACCCTATCCATTTTATTAACAAATGCAATGCGGGGAACTTTGTATTTATCAGCCTGTCGCCAAACAGTTTCTGATTGAGGTTGTACTCCACCAACGGCACAATAAACAGCTACTGCCCCGTCAAGAACCCGCAATGAGCGCTCCACTTCAACAGTAAAATCAACGTGTCCGGGGGTATCAATTATATTAATCTTATGTTCTACGTCGTGGTATTTCCAGAAGCAAGTAGTTGCGGCAGAAGTAATGGTGATGCCCCTTTCTTGTTCTTGAACCATCCAGTCCATTGTTGCCGCCCCATCGTGCACTTCGCCCATACGGTGAGTCAATCCAGTATAAAATAAGATACGCTCAGTTGCGGTAGTTTTTCCCGCATCAATATGAGCCATAATTCCTATGTTCCTGGTTAAACTTAAATCTCTTGCCATGTTATATTATAATCTATAAAATAGTATCAAATACTTTTAATTAGAAACGGAAATGGGAAAATGCTTTGTTAGCATCTGCCATACGGTGTGTTTCTTCTTTCTTTTTAAATGCAGCTCCTTCTTCATTGTATGCTGCTAAAAATTCCGCAGCCAATTTTTCAGCCATGCTTCTTCCACTTCTTTTGCGTGAATAAAGAATCATGTTTTTAACACTGATTGAAACCTTGCGTGAATCACGGATTTCCTGTGGAATCTGAAAAGTTGCACCACCCACTCTACGGCTCTTAACTTCAACTTGTGGTGTAATATTCTGTAATCCTTTTTTCCAGATATCAAGTGGAGATTGGTCGTTATCTTTCATTTTTGTTGCAACAATACCTATGGCATCATAAAAAATTTCATAAGCCACATTCTTTTTACCATCTACCATTAAGTCGTTAACAAAACGGGTTACCAATACATCGTTAAACTTTGGATCTGGTAATAATATCCGCTTTTTTGGTTTTGATTTTCTCATTGCTATTCAGTATAAAATTCTATTTTTTCTTAGTTGCTGGTGCTGCTGCTCCCCCTTTAGGTTTTTTTGTTCCATATTTTGAACGGCGCTGTGTGCGACCTTCAACGCCTGATGTATCAAGGGCTCCTCTTACAATGTGGTATCTAACTCCAGGAAGATCTTTTACCCTACCTCCCCGAATCAAAACAATAGAGTGCTCTTGAAGGTTATGGCCTTCGCCTGGAATGTAAGAATTTACTTCTTTTCCATTGGTTAAGCGAACCCGTGCCACTTTACGCATGGCTGAATTCGGCTTTTTTGGCGTGGTGGTATAAACCCGTGTACAAACACCACGACGCTGCGGACATGAGTCCAATGCAGGAGCTTTACTTTTCTTGTTAATCTCTGTTCTCCCTTTTCTAACTAACTGTTGTATCGTTGGCATATCTAATTTATTATATTACTTTCTTACCCACAAAATCGGTTCGCAAAGGTAAAAAAGTTTTTTTTTAATTCAATAGGCACATGCAAATATTTTAATATTTAGGTGAAAAAGCTAATTATGATGGATTTTAAAGGCTTTGCATTGTCCTTTAAACTACAAATTATGAGTCCGCTCCGAAAAGTCATCCCATGAATCAATTATTAAAATCGGAGATTATATTTAACTGGTAATCTGCTAATTAGAAATTCATCGGATGACTAATTTGGGGTTTTTTAGCTTTTCGGAGTGGATTCAATTATAAAATATTTGAGTTGACTGCTTCATTTTTCTTCCAAAAACACAGTTTTGCTCCACAATCCGAATAACAATCATACGGCAATCTAAAGTTAAATTATGATAATCTGACAGGTGGCTAAATGCAAATTCGCTCTATTAATAATATATAAAAAGAAAAATTAATGTTAACCCGGATTATTCAAGAATAATCCTGACGATTAAGCTTCACCTCAAAATTGGGAGA
>DYQV01000275.1 GCA_020719105.1 Rikenella microfusus | reverse complement strand
GGTTCCAGTGGTTTGTCGTCAAGCGATGAATCGCTTTTTGCTTATATCGGCGATTTAAGGGTTCCTACTACTTTTTTAGCAGCTATTTCGAATAATGGCCTCACTGGATTTGGTTCATTAGTTGGCACAGGGCTTACAACGGGAACAACTGCCATATCATTAACCGCAACTGCCGATATAGCCCAATACAAAGGTCAACGCACGGGACTGGATGTGAATGGTTATTTAACCGCACTCAATAACATGTCAAATTGGGATATCCAAGATGGTTCCGGTGACCAAATGGCTGATGGGATAGTTCCTGACTTGCCATTCAATAATTCTGCGTTCATCATAGCCACTATTGATGTTTCCAGTCCCAGTGTAACAGGAGTTTCAGTGCTTAATCAATATTCTGTTGAAGTCTATTTCTCCGAAGAGGTAACCGAGGCAAGTGCCACAAATATAGCCAATTTTACATTCGAACCTGCCATTACCATAAGTTCAATGGTATATAATAATGCTAATAAAAAAGCGACAATAACGCATGCAGGTTTTCCTATGGGTGATAGCATTAAGATTAAAGCTTCAGGTTTAGTCGATTTGAATGCAAACATAATGGTTGGAACTTACACCAGTGAGGCCATGTTTTTTAATAACTTGAGTGTTGGCTTATTTATAACCGAAATAATGTACAATGCACCCGGTACGGCCAGTGATAGACTGGAGTTTCTCGAGATTTACAATAACAGCAACCAAGCTCTGGCTGTTGGTGGTATAAAAGTTACCGATAACGGGAATTTTACCTTCACAATTCCTCAAATGGTTTTGCCAGTAGGTGGATTTTTGCTTTTAGCAACCGATACAACCCATGCCAACATGGTTTACAATAAGAAGTTTTTACCTTTATCAAAGAGCAGCAGTGTTGTGAATAACCTTTCGAATGGAGGCGAAACCTTTGTAATTAAAAACACATTAAATGCTCAAATTTTTACAGTGACTTACGACGATGCGGGTGCTTGGCCAACTTCAGCCGATGGACAAGGAACCTCCATTGAAATTATGTCAACATCGGTTGATGCCAATGATGGTAGTAATTGGTATGCCCCAACCACATTGGCCGGTAATAGCAATGGTAGTTCCTTATATGCAACGCCCGGCAATTTTTCAACGGTCTCAACACCTAAATTATCCTTGGCCAAATCGTACATAATCAACAATGAAAATGGTGGAACAGGGAATTTCGAGGTAAAATTATCATCCGCATTTCCGCAGGAAATTAAGGTTGATTTAAAAGTAAAATCAACACTCGGAAATGCTATAAATGGCACCGATTATGTTTTTAAAGACAGCACTTTGGTGTTTGCCCCAAATACAACGGAATCAAAAATAATACCGTTTACCATTAACGATAATTTGGATACCACCCTGAGTAAATTTATGGTGGTAGGATTATCAAATCCGGTAAATGCTGTATTTGGCCAGGTATCGCAGACTGTAGCTTATTTGCACGATAATGAAAATAAGCACTTTTCAACCGATAATAAATTGGGAATGTCCTTTGTATCAAGTTATAAAGTGGATTCCACTGGTGGTTCTGCCGAAATAGTAGCGCACGATTATATGAATCAAAGACTTTTTGTACTAAACTCACTCAAAACTAAACTCGAAGTGTTGGATTTTTCCAATCCTGCCGCTATCAAGTCAATAAAAACCATCGATATGACAGCTTATGGCTCAGGAGCTACTTCGGTAAGTGTTTATGACAGTTTAGTTGTGGCCACGGTTGACGGTTTTTCGTATAGCGAAAAAGGGAAAATAGTATTATTTGATACCGATGGGAATTTTATAAATGCCTTAACGGTTGGTTACCTTCCCGATATGGTAACGTTTACCCATAACGGCAGCAAAATATTAGTGGCCAACGAGGGCGAACCCAACAGCGACTACAGCCTTGATAATGAAGGCAGTGTTTCAGTGGTTGATTTATCAAAGGGAATAAGAAACGTATCACAATCTGATGTTACCGATATCAATTTTAATGCTTATGATTCGCAGTTGGCCTCTTTAAAGGCTGCAGGTGTTCGGATTTTTGGGTTAAATGCCACGGTTTCAAAGGATCTTGAGCCTGAATATATAACCATAAGCCCCAACAATTCAACGGCTTGGGTAACATTACAGGAAAACAATGCCTATGCCGAAATTAGCCTGTTAACCAATACCGTGACATCAATCCGCTCGTTCGGACTCAAAGACCACAGTTTGGCAATGAATGCGTTGGATTTTTCAGATAAAAATGATTCCATTTTATTTTCAACCTTTCCACATTTAAAAGGGATGTACATGCCCGATGCAGTGGCAAATTACGAAGTTAATGGAATAAACTACATGGTAACGGCTAACGAAGGTGACCAGCGTGAATGGGGGCCTATTAATGAAGGAAAAGGTGTTAAAGATTTGAAACTAGATCCTACCGTTTTCCCTGATGCTGCTTTACTAAAAAAAGATTACTTGTTAGGCCGATTGAATGTTTCACCCTATTCGGGCGACATTGATAACGATGGCGATTTAGATGAGCTGCACGCCTTTGGTACCCGTTCATTTTCAATTTGGAATGCAAATACGGGAGCCATAGTTTACGACAGTAAAGATGATTTTGAGCGGATTACTGCTTCAAACCCGGTTACTGCAAAATTTTTTAATGCCAGTAATAGTGGGGCCTCGTTTAAAAACAGGAGTGATAATAAAGGGCCTGAACCAGAGGGTGTTACTCTAGCTAACATTGATGGAAAAACCTACGCTTTTATTGGATTGGAACGAATTGGGGGAATTATGGTTTACGATGTATCGGATCCTAACAACCCTGTTTTTCAAGACTATAAAAATAATAGAACGGCTACATCGGGTGATTATGGCCCTGAAGGAATTATTTACATTAGTGCCGAAAAAAGCCCCACAGGATTGGCTATGGTAATAATTGCAAATGAAATAAGCGCTTCTTTAACCGTTTATAGCTTAGACCACGTTATTGCCAAAAGAATTATTGTTGCCAATGTAAACATTCCAAACTCAGGCACAATTTCTGGCGATGGAACTTTTAACCACGGCGATACTGTGACCTTGACTGCCATAGCAGCAACAGGCTATACTTTTGTTAATTGGACCGAAGACACCACTGTTGTTTCAGACACTAACAGTTATTCGTTTATTGCCACCAAAAACAGAACATTTACTGCCAATTTTGCCATCAACACTTATTCCATTGCAGCCAGTGTAAGCCCAACAAATTCAGGCTCGGTTGCTGGCGACGGAACGTTTAATCATGGCGATACCGTAACGTTAACAGCTACTTTTGCAACAGGCTTTTTGTTTGAAAACTGGACTTCTGGCGGAACATTGGTTTCAACCAACCCTGTTATTTCGTTCACAGCAATCAGCGATAGTAATTTGGTTGCCAATTTCAAACTCAAGTCATACTCCATTGCAGCCAGTGTAAGCCCTGCAAATTCAGGCTCGGTTGCTGGCGACGGAACGTTTAATCATGGCGATACCGTAACGTTAACAGCTACTTTTGCAACAGGCTTTTTGTTTGAAAACTGGACTTCTGGCGGAACATTGGTTTCAACCAACCCTGTTATTTCGTTCACAGCAATCAGCGATAGTGTTTTGGTGGCCAATTTCAAGCTCAAGTCATACTCCATTGCAGCCAGTGTAAGCCCAGCAAATTCAGGCTCGGTTACTGGTGACGGAACATTTAACCACGGCGAAATGGTAACCTTAACCGCTACTGCCGCAAAGGGCTTTTTGTTTGAAAACTGGACTTCGGGTGGAACGGTGGTTTCAACCGACTCTGTCTTTTTGTTCACAGCTATAAGTGATAGTAATTTGGTTGCCAAATTCCTTATTATAGATGGATTACCAGCCTTAAGTTCAACCAACATCACAATTTACCCAAATCCAACAAGTGCAATCTTGTATGTGAACGGAGTTACTGATGTATCCTCCATATCATTGTTTGACCTAAATGGGGTTGAGGTACTTAGCCATCAGCTAACCGATAATCATATCAACATTAGCCATTTGGCCAATGGAATCTATATTGTTAGAATTATTGGTAAAAACGGTGTTACAACAAAACGTATTGTGAAAAATTAAATTCTGAAACAAAACTACCGCCAAAGTAAGCAAGAAGTCTTACTTTGACGGTTTTTTTATTTGTATTAAAAACAGCAGGGCAACCGCATTTAAAACATTCGTTTATAAAACAAAATACTTTATCCACGAATTACACTAATGAGCACTAATTTAAAATCAATTAACCCGGATTATTCATTAATAATCCTGACGATTAAGCTACACCTCAAT
>DYQV01000274.1 GCA_020719105.1 Rikenella microfusus | reverse complement strand
CGTTGGGTGCAAGTGTAGGAAGACCGAAACGAACAGAAAATTTGCTACTTAAAGACAAGAAATAAACTGAAAGAATAGCCAACCCTGCGCAAAATTAAAAGAGGTGCAAGCCAACACACCAAAAGCAACGCTTTTACACCACATTTAATTTTGCCCAAACGCATTCAAGCCACCACCACCCGACATTTGAGCTGTTGACAATTCAATTAGAAATTGATAGTTTGAAGGATTAATTTGATTATCTTCGCAACAACAGATATAAATAGAAAATGAGCATTGAAAAATATATAAATAAAGTTGTTCAAGGAGATTGTTTGGAAGTAATGAAAAACTTGCCCGACAAGTCAATTGATATGATTTTATGCGACCTACCTTATGGGACAACCCAAAATAAATGGGATTCGATAATTGACCTTAATAAACTTTGGGAACAATACGAGAGAATAATAAAAGATAACGGTTGTATTGCTTTAACATCACAAGGAGTTTTTACTGCTAAATTAATTTTAAGCAACGAAAAATTATTTAAATATAAAATCGTTTGGATTAAATCCAAATCGACCAACTTTCTAAATGCAAAAAAACAACCATTGAGAAAACACGAAGACATTTGTATTTTCTATAAAAAGCAACCGACCTATAACCCTCAAATGACAGAAGGCGAATCATACGACAAAGGATTTCGCAAAGACCAATATACTGGTAGTTATGGTGATTTTAAACCACGACACGTTAAGAGTAATGGAGAACGTTACCCGAATGATATTGTTCAATATGAGGAGCAAAATATTGACGATTTCATTTATGTAAAAACAGCTGAGTCCGAAGGACCTGTTTTACATCCAACACAAAAGCCAATTGAACTTGGACGGTATTTGATTAGGACATATTCAAATCCTGGCGACATTATACTTGACAATACTTGTGGCATTGGAAGTTTTTTACTTTCCGCAATTTTAGAGAACCGAAAATTTATTGGAATAGAAAAAAATGAAGATGTGATGTTGCATAAAGTTGATAAAATCGACTACATAAAAATTTGTGCTGACAGAATTAAAGAAACTCTGAAATATAAAGAAGTTGAAGCATCTACATTGTTGCTTTTCAAAGAACCTATCGCAAAATATCACACATTAAATTATGAAGTTAAACGAAAGAGTTTGGGCAGGGCAACTTATTAGTTGGATTCAAGAAGAAATCCGAGAAGGGAAAACAGTTTTTCAAGATGCAACAAACGATGCAGGAATAAAACTTGACTCAGGGAAAACAAAATTTCCCGATGTACTTCTATTCACAGACAAAATTTCAGGTATTATTTTCAATGGTTGGGAGTTGAAATTTCCTGATACAACTGTTGATAATAATGAAATGCTTTTGAATGCACTTGAAAAAGCAGAGCGGTTACAATCAGATTCCTTTGTTACTTGGAACGGTTCAGAAGCTGTAATATGGAAAATTGAAAACGATGTTTACACAATTGAGAACCTTTCAAAACTTAAAGAATATCCAAAAGAAAAAGGCATCAGTTCAAGAGATGATTTAGCAGACCCGATTAAATATAAACGTAATGAATCAGCACTAAGAACACGTTTAAAGGAAATACTTCACGACTTAGAACAACTTTACTTAAACGGACAATTAAAGCAAGCGATAAATATTTCAGGAAGTTTTATAGAGGCTGTAAAACAAGCATCTGAAATAATATTACCACAATTCCAAAACGAAATTGAAAAACTGAAAGGTGCTAACACACCTTTTCGTAAGGAGTTTAACCAATGGAAAATTTATGAGAGTTCAACTCTCAAAATTCTTGCATCTTCTTCTCGAAAAGCAGAAACAATAATTGAAGAAGAAGTATTAGCCAAGTTCAGCTTTTATAATCTTATTGGTAAAATAATTTTCTATCTAACGCTATCGGAAAACCTTTCAGGTAGTCTTAAAAAGATGGACTTAAAGACATCAAAAAACGTAAAGGAGACTTTAGATAACTACTTTGATGAAGCAAGTAGGATTGATTATCAAGCCGTATTTCAACCATACTTTACTGACAAAATAAATTTTAGTTCAAATGTAAATGAAGCCTTGTTTGCATTGTTCAAAGCGATAACAGCGTTTGACTTTAAAGTTTTACCAACTGATGTAATCGGAACAATCCTTGAAAATTTAGTTCCAAAAGATGAAAAACAAAAATTCGGACAATATTTTACATCTGAGACACTTGCAAACCTTGTTTCATTTCCAGCAATTGAAACCTCAAACGACTTTTTATTTGACCCAACATCGGGAACAGGAACATTTTTAAATTCATTTTATCAAATCCTAAATTATCACGGAAACACAAATCATTCCCAGCTTCTTAATCAAATTTGGGGTAACGACATATCGCATTTTCCTGCGATACTTTCAGTAATAAATCTTTACAAACAAAAAGTAAATCAAACTGATAATTTTCCAAGAGTTATTAGAGATGATTATTTCAATTTAGAAACAGGGAAGCAAATAGTATTTCCAGATTCTAAAGATTATACGAAGCAAATACAACAGTCAATTCCTTTATTTGATGCAGTTGCAAGTAACTTTCCCTTCATTCAGCAAGAAGATATTCCTAATGAAATTTTGACTTCATTTTTCAGAGAAAAATTTGAAGCAAAACAAAAAGCATTTCTCAAAGACAATGCTTTTAAAATTATTGAAAGGTCAGACTATTTCACATACTGCATTTACAACTCAATTCATTTTTTAAAACCAAACGGACATTTATCTGCAATCACTTCAAATGCATGGCTTGGTAAAGAGTATGGTTTTCAATTCAAAAAGTTTTTACTTGATAATTTCCATACAAAATATGTAGTTAGAAGTAACGCAGAACATTGGTTTTCTGATTCAAAAGTATCTACAATATTTTCAGTATTCCAACATTCAATCAACGATGAGCCTACAAAATTTGTTACAATAAATTTCAAACTTGAAGAATATTTTGAACAGGAAAACATCGCAACTCAATTAAAGCAAATTGAAGAATTTTATGGCGACATAGATTTGTGTTCAGATTCAAGAAATAAAAACTGGAAAGTTGATTCAACATTTGACAATCTTTATCATAGAATTGATGGTTTGGTAAGTGTTAGCATTGTTTCAAAAGACAATCTTGCAAAATCAATTTTATCTGAGGACAATTGGGATACGTTTTTTATCTCATCACAATTATTTGAAAAATTTGATAGTCAATTAACAGTGCTTTACCCTGATATTATTGACGCTTTCAGGGGAGAAAGAACAGGTTGGAATGAAATGTTTGTAATTCCTTCTGATGAAGTTGCGGACAGCGGAATTGAAAATAAGTTTTTAGTTCCTTATGTGAAAAGCCCAACCGAGTTGAAAAATCTTGAGTTTGATGGTAACTATGAAAACTATCTTTTTGTTTGCAATTTACCATTAGACAAGTTAAAAGGTAAGTATAACGGGGCTTACAATTGGATTCAGAAATTCAAGAACGCAAAAAATAAAAATGGAACAAAGACTATACAAGAGGCTTGCGAAGGACACAAACCTTTTTGGTATTCATTACGACCTAAACAAGCAAGTATAGTAACTGCAATAAATCCATTTGAAAGATTCTTTTTTAGTTACGCAGAAGACCCATTTACAATAGACCAACGACTTGTTGCAATAACCGTTAATGAAGGAAACGACATTGAGCTTATTACAGCATTACTTAATTCAGTTGTAACATTTTTGAACATCGAAATGCGTGGGACATCAAGAAATTTGGGTGCTTTAGACCTAAATGCAATTTACTTTAAAGCACTTCGGGTTTTAAACCCAAATAGATTGACAGCCAAAGCAAAGCAAGAAATTAAAGAAGCATTTCAACCTTTAAAAGGTAGGGAAATAGCAACAATATTTGCCGAACTAAAAAAGAAAGACAGAACTATTTTTGACAAAGTAGTTTTACGTTCATTTGGTATTGACGAGAAAATTTTACCATCATTATATCAAATTCTGTCATTAGCCGTTTCCGACCGTGTAACAATGAAAGAAAAGTAAATTGGGACAAATGAACTATAAAATAAACCCCAACGCTATTGCAGGCACATTTGCTTTTTTACCATCACACAAACCAATCCAAAAAAATCAAAAGAGCCTGCACACCAGCACACGGCCGACATTAACGAAGTAGCAAATTGATAGAAAAATGACAGGAAAAATAGAACACCAGCACCCAACACGCGGTAAAATTCATGCGGGTTTCGTGGAATTAAAACAGCTTCCTGCTTTGTTCAAACTTTCAGGTGGCCAGACAACGACAGAACATGAAGTCCGCACAAATCTTACCGCAAAACGTTAGC
>DYQV01000273.1 GCA_020719105.1 Rikenella microfusus | reverse complement strand
ATAGAAGTATAGAAGACAGAAGATAGAATTATGGAAGAATAAGAGTCCCAACGGGGTGTAAGAACAAAGTCTGGTGGCGAAGCCAAAGGAATATAGATAAACGTTGAAAGCGGTGCATCCAATTAAGTTAAAATGGAATGGCAACATAACATGCACCGCAATAGAGCAGTTGGAAGATGAACCCAGAATCTATAGGGAATAGTCAGAAGTTGGGGGCAATTATAAAAAACTGCACAGCACATAGAAAACAGATATAAAATGAGATATTCGAACATTAGTGAAGAGGAACTAAAAAACAAATTCGCACACGACTATTTTTGGATTTACGATTGCACTAAAATAGTTGGCAATGTTGACTTTTGTGTTTGTATGCACCAAAGCCAAAAGGAATTATTTGAACAAGAATCTTTACTTTGGGCAGAGGCGAAAAAAGGCAATTCGGATATTTACAATTCCATTGTTCAACTAATACTCACAATTGGAAAAGCACGGACTTTTGATAAGTTTTTGCCACCGCCAATGCTTGGTGCTTTTGACGGTGAGAAAATTGCATTTATTCCTTACAACGAGATTCATGATATTTTTTATCAAAATGATTTCAATTGGAATGTAACTCCATCGGATTATGAAACTAAAGAGTTTAAAATTGTTCACGAAAAAGTAAAATCTATAATAGACCGTAAAACTCTATTGTTCAATTACGAAAAGGACGACAGAGAACTCAAGAAATTTATTAAAAGTAATTTTGTTGTTGGAAAATTTGGACTTACAAAGACCAAAATTGACAAAAACAATTTCATGGTTATTTACAATAAATGGCTTCAAACAGTAAAACCGACAATTGCAGTAAATTGGGACATTGCTAAGAAAGCTGGGATTATTGATGGAGACTTTTACCTAGCTGATTTGCTATCACGGGAAAATGAAACGTTAAAAGAAAAATTATTTGTACTATTAAAACATGACCATTACGAATTAGATAGAAAGATTAGCGAGTCCGGTTTATTTAGTTTTAGTTCAACATCATTTACTGACAAGCAAACTGCACATACTCAGTTTTGGAATAGGTATGACCGCCCACCAAAAGAAGAATATTGGGATTATATTGTGGAACGTAGGGATTTACTTGTTCCGCAAGATGTACGTGAAAGAAAGGGTAGTTTTTTTACACCACAAATTTGGGTTGAACTATCGCAAAAATACTTGACTGATCTATTAGGCGTAGATTGGCAAGATGAGTATTTTATCTGGGATTGTGCGGCTGGAACAGGCAATCTCCTACATGGTCTTACAAACAAATACAATATTTGGGCTTCAACTCTTGATAAGCAGGATGTTGAAGTAATGCACGACCGTATAAAAAACGGGGCAAATTTACTTGATGACCATGCTTTTCAATTTGATTTTCTCAATGACGATTTTACCAAATTACCAAAACAGCTTCAAGAAATAATCAACAATACCGAAAAACGAAAAAAATTAATTGTGTATATAAATCCTCCTTACAAAAGAGGATTAGGTGTTGCAAATACAAAATGGCATAACGATGAATTAGGTGAAGCAAAAGATGAATTATACATTCAATTTTTATATCGAATCTACAAAGAAATAGGTGATTGCAAAACTGGGATATTTTCTAAGTTAAAATTGCTCAATGCTCCTGACTTTGAAACAATGAGATTACTGTTTAAAGCAAAACTTGAAAAATTATTTGTAGTCCCGGCAAATACATTTGATAATGTAAAAGGAAAATTCCCAATAGGATTTCAAATTTATGACCTAAACAAACAAGAAATTTTCAAATCAGTAATAGCTGATGTTTTTGATGAGGATAAAAATCAAATTGGGACAAAGGAGTTCTCTACTTATGATAATTCTGTATTTCTAAATAAATGGCTTGTATTATTTAAAGATAAAAATGAACCCATAGGAAAGCTTATTTATAATAGCAATGATTTTCAACATCAAAACCGCATACGCATTACTCATTTTGATGCGGTTGTTTTAGGTGGTGATGGTAAGTTTCTAATTACGAAATCTAATCTCATTGTTTCTTCTATTTATCTATCAGTAAGACATTGCATTGAAGCAACTTGGCTAAATGACCGTGACCAATATTTGTATCCCAATGATGATTGGCAAAAAGATAAAGAATTTCAAAATAATTGTTTAGCATTTACATTGTTCAAAAACAATATACAATCTAAATTTGGTATTAATCACTGGATTCCCTTTACTGAACAAGAAGTAAACGCAAGAGAAAAGTTTGAAAGTAACTTTATGAGCAAGTTCATTAAAGGGAAAGTTGATCCCGGAAAAGAACCGGTAAATATTTATTCCATTCTATTTGAACCTAACCCACATTACCAAACACCCTTAATTTTTTCTACTGAAGCACAAGAGGTTTTTAATGCTGGTAGAGAACTTTGGAAATACTATCACAAACAACCCAGTTGCAATGTAAACGCTTCGTTATATGACATTAGAGAGTATTTTCAAGGCAGAAACGAAGCGGGAAAGATGAATAATAAAAGCGTTGACGAAACATACATGAAAATGATTGATGAGCTTAGGGAAAAACTTAGACAAATTGAAAAGAAAATTGAACCGAAAATTTATGAATATGGATTTTTAAAGTAATATCTGTCCCCATCACACTGTGTAAAAAATTGCCGATACAGTAGGTTATTCAAAGGTTGTATCCCGATTCAACTTTCGTGTAACTTGCAAGGGAATCGCCCGTAATCAGCAATTTTTCATATCGTCAGACGATAGTACAACGTAAGTCAGTAGAAAGAATATGAATAAATAATGCCAAAGAGCCTTAATATTTAGAACAAAATGCCAACCCCAATAACTGCACAACAATTGATAACCCTTCAGCATGAACTGCCAATTATAGATGTGCGCTCACCCGGTGAATTTGAGTTGGGACATATCCCAGGAGCGCACAACATGCCTCTTTTCAATAATCTGGAGCGGACCCAAGTAGGAACCCGTTACAAAAACTCGGGAAGGGATTTTGCAATAGAGTTGGGATTGGAATATGTGGGTCCCAAAATGGCGGGGTTTGTAAAATTTGCAAAAAAACTGGCGATAAATAAAAAATTGATCCTCCACTGTTGGCGTGGCGGCATGCGGTCAGCCAGTTTGGCTTGGTTATTGGAAACCGCCGGCTACGAAGTTTTTCTTTTGCAAGGAGGTTATAAAGAGTATCGCCGGTTCAATCGCGAATCGTTTTCAAAAGCAACCCAATTGTTGGTTTTAGGCGGTTACACTGGCAGCGGAAAAACCGAAATTTTAATTGAACTTCAAAAGATGGGTGAACAGGTGATTGACTTGGAAGGAATTGCCCATCACAAAGGATCGGCATTTGGGTCTATTGGCCAGGAACAGCAACCTACCAACGAACAATTTGAAAACAACTTGGCTCATGAATGGCAAAAACTGGATATGAACCGTCGCATCTGGATTGAAGATGAAAGTGTAACTATGGGTAGCAACGGCGTTCCCGATACTTTGTTTGCTGTAATGCGCACTGCAAAAGTGCTCCGAATTGATATTCCCCGTGAAGTTAGGGCTAAACGGCTGGTGAAAGAATATGCCTGCTTTGAACCCTCTTTGCTTGAAACTTCTATCTTACGTATTCAATCGAAATTGGGTGGAATTGTTACCAAACAAGCTTTGGAGGCATTGCATTTGGGCGACTTTGAACAAGTTGCACTAATCACCTTGATTTATTACGACAAGGCCTATTTAAATGGCTTATCTAAACGTGACCCAAAAACTATCGAAAGTCTTTTCATTGATGAAGATAACCCGGCAAAAGCGGCAATACTTCTTAAGGATTATTTATTGGAAGGGATGGGTTTTTCATCACGGGTTCCTCTCCGATAAATGATTAAGCCATTCAAAAAGTTTCGTAGAAGTTGGTCGCCACAGGGTTTGTAGTTAGGATGATCTTCTTTGCGGAATACTGCTCCCAGTTCGCTTTTGGATATCTCAAAATCAACCAGTTTTAATATTTCAATAATATCTTCATCGCGCAAATGAAGAGCCACACGCAACTTTTTTAATATGTCGTTATTCGTCATATTTATCCTTTTAATTGCTCCAAAATTAACCTAAATTAGGTTAATTCAATAGGGTGGAGGATATTTTTCCCTTTTTAAAGAAATTAACCACGAAGTGGTTGAATGTGAACGGCGAAGCCCTCACGCAAGTAATAGCCCTGAGTGAAACTCAGGAACCCAAGAAACGGTGATTTTAAACAACCCTGTAAAGCAGTGCAACCACATTTAAAACATTCGTTTATAAAACAAAATACTTTATCCACGAATTACACTAATG
>DYQV01000272.1:1227-4351 GCA_020719105.1 Rikenella microfusus | reverse complement strand
TTAAATAAGAAAAGGGTAATACATATTTCAATAAATATTTGTTTGTAATCATTTTTGAAGAGACAAGTCAAATGTTAATTTAAAAAGTACTAAATTAAAAAGTTAAGTTTTGTTAAATTGTAGTTGCAATGGAACACACTTAAATTTCAAAAAGTTAAATATCAAATGAAGCTAATTAATAATTATACTATGAAATCTAAATTAACTACTGTTTGTTTGATTTTGCTAACGTTTGCATCCTTGTTTTACGGATGTGAAGATGATTCCCGTGATCGTTTTGATGATCCACCATGGTTGGGTGGGTCAAATATTGAAACACTGGAGGGAAAAGGAAACTATACTCATTATTTAGCCCTGATGGATAAAGCAGAATATAGAGTGTCAATTGAACGTCAGCGATTTACCATGTTTGCACCTAACGACAGTGCTTTTGAGGCTTACTTTGCAAAAGTAAATAAAAACTCCATTGACGATTTTAGTAAAGAAGAAGCCAAAGAAATTTTTGGGCAAAGTATAATAGGTAATGGCCGCACCCGTGAACAGTTGATTTATGAAATTAAATGGGGAGCCATTGAGGATAGTGTTGGGGAATATGGTGCTTTGTTTCATAGGAAAGAAACCTATGGAACCCCTGCCGATTATTATGAGCAAGATGTATTGTATAATTTTGGCACTGGACTTAAAGAGCAGGATATTAGGATTAGGAGAACAGTGACATGGGTTCCCCTATTCTCTACCGAATATTTTAAGGACTATTTTGGCGATGCCGTATTCGACTATGAGTTTATTTTTCCAGAGAGTAAATGGAGAGATTTTGGACTGGCATGGGGCGAAGGAAGTGTTACTGAAATCGGTCGAACATCAAGTGGGTTTATTTACTTTGTCGATCGTGTTGTTGCGCCCATGCCCACCATTAATAAGCACCTGTATGAAAATCCCGACAAATATAGCCTGTTTTACGATATAGCCCAAAAATTCGCCAAATACGGTAGCGCAAAATTAACGGAGGATAAAACAGAAAATACCTATATAAAAAGTTATTCTGAAATGTTTGACATAGCTAATGAAAGGGGTCCCGGTGGCGGTGTCGAAACTTGGCAGTTATACATGTTTACTGCTTTTGTACCAACCAATGATGCATTGCAGGAATTCATAAATAACACGTTGTTTAAAAATGGATATACCCAGCTAGATAGCACCGTTCCGGAACTTTTTTATCAGTATTTGGTAATATCACAAATAAACGACAAATTGGCACTTCCTTCTAAAATGGTTAAACGGTATGTTAATTTCTATGGCGATACCATTTACATAAATTTGGAAGCCGATATCAATAAAGCAGGCACAAAAATGTGCAGCAACGGCATCGTGTATGAAACAAAAAGGTATTTTGAACCAAACGTTTTTAGTTGCGTTCCCGGACCTGTATTTTACAATAAGAACTATACTACTTTTTTATATGCCTTGGATCAGGTTCAAGCTATACCTTCGTTAACTAAATCGTATCAGGATGTGACTCTTTTTGCACCCAGCAACGACTTGCTTTTATCCTATGGAATCCGTTCAAATCAAGACACTAAAGGTAACACCTACATTGAAGTGGAAAAGGTTCCCGGCAGTGACACCTGGATGGATATGTCTGATGCTGAAATTGCTAAGTTTGTGGGCGATTATTATCAAAAAGGTATTTATGGCGAAGATAATTTTGCCGGCGAAGGATATATCCGGATGACTTCGAACAATTATTTGCATTATAAAGACGGGAGTATTTACGGAGGTGGAAACCAGGGTGTAGATGCCGTTACTGTAAAGGAAAAAATTGATAACGATAAAAATGGCAACCTGCTTTATTTGGACAATACCATAAAAAGACCTTTTACCGCAGGAATGATCATGAAAACGGATCCTGATCTTTCTGAGTTTTATGCATTGCTCTCTTCAGCAAACTTAATTGCCAACAAGAAGAATCCCAATAACGATAATCCGAATGACTTAATTTACTATGTGAGCTTTATGGATGATAAAATATCGAATCAATGGACGGTGCTGGCTCCAACCAATCAGGCTATTGCCGATGCCCGGGCAGCAAATCTGATTCCACCATTAACCAGTGGGGATACGCTAAAGAATTTTCTCAAATATCATTTTGTGAAATATCAAGCGGTGTTCGATGATAATAAATTCCGGGGTATTGCAACCACACATAGCGAAGATACCGTAATTAGTCAAATTCCTGTTTATGAAACCCTTACTTTCATTTCCAATGGGGTTTATAATTTAAGTGTTCAGGATAAAACCGGACAAGTGGTACCTATTGATCATGCTGATGCTGACCGCCTTGTTGAAATGGGAGTTCTTCATAAAATAAACAAGGTATTGATTACCAAGCAATAAAATTTTATTATTTAGTGCATAAATTAAGTATATACAACACTCCAACTATGAAAAGAATATACCTGATACTTTTTTTCACAATGCTGTTGATAGGTTCAACCTATACTGCAATGGCCCAGAGTATTTATGTAAGTGGACAGATCAAAGATTCCGGACTGGGTGAACCTCTAATGGGAGTTAACATAGTAGAGGTAGATGCAAACGGCAGGTACCTTAATGGAACCATTACCGATATAAATGGTAATTATATTGTTAAAGTAAGTTCAGGCACGGGAACTATTCAAGTTTCTATGCTGGGTTTTGAGAAACAATTGGTGAACATAAACAAACGTGCCCGCATTGATATAACCTTGCAGGAAACCTCCACCCAATTGGGCGATATTACCATTGTGGGTGAAAAAATGAGTAACGATGGAGTTACTACTATTCGGGATCAGGCTGTAGCCGTTGGAAGGATTGAGATGAAAGAAATGAAATCGAGCATGACCAGTTCTGTGGAAGAAATGTTACAGGGGCGCTTGGGTAATGTGGATATCACTTCCATGTCGGGCGATCCGGGTGCTGGTTTAAATATCCGTATCAGGGGTACTGCTACGTTAAATTCAAAAAACAGCCCTTTAATTGTCGTTAATGGGATACCTTATGATACGGAAGTGGATGAGAGTTTCAATATTGCCAGTGCCGATGTGGAAAAATTTGGTAATCTTATTGATGTGGCTCCTGAAGATAT
>DYQV01000272.1:0-1127 GCA_020719105.1 Rikenella microfusus | reverse complement strand
AATAAAGAAATATCTTATAATCCCGATTGGTTGGAAAATGAGTATTGGAATTATGCGCAAAACACCAATTGGATAAAGGAAATTACCGATGTAGCTAATACCCAACAGCATTTCTTTGCAGTTAAAGGGGGAGGTGAAAAATCAGCTTATAAAGTTTCGGTTGGTTATCTCGATGAAGGCGGAACCACCGTAGGTACCGGATTAAAAAAGATAAACTTAAGTACAGCGTTTGACTATAACATTTCAACGAAATTGAAATTCAATTCCGATATTATGTACACCCGTTACGATCAGGATAACAATTACGATTATGAAGACAATTATTATAAAGATGAAAAAAGTCTCCGTACCATGGCTTATCGTAAAAGCCCGAATCAATCGGTTTATGAGCGGGATAGCAACAATACGGTTTACCCAAATTATTTTACTCCATCCACTACATTACAAGGATCAGCAAGTGAGATACCCAATCCGGTTGCGTTTGCCAATCTGGCCAAAGCTAAAAGATACAAAGACAATGTGCGGGCAGGTTTTACATTGAATTATATAGCTACTGATAAAATTATATTGAATACCATTCTTACGCTCGATGTATTCGATACAAAAATGGAAAAGTTTTTACCTTATAAGGCAATTGGTGCGGATTATTACTCGGGAACCACCAATAGGGCTACTAATGAATTTACCAATAAAACATCGCTGTACAGCATGACAAAAATTATTTATAAACCCATTCAATCGGCTATACACGACTTGGTTTTCCTTGGTCAATTTGATGCTGAAGGAACGAATACAAGATTTTATGCTAAAGGAACTGCATTGGCTTATTCCCCGTATGAAACCTCCACTATTGGCGACAAAGCTATTGGTTATCAAAATTCATGGGCCACCGATTTTAGGTCGTTGGGATTTTTTGCCAATGCCACTTACAAATTTAACGATAAGTATATTGTTACCTTAGGGGCCAAAGTAGAAGGAAACTCCAAGTACAGTCCGGAATCCCGTTGGGGAATATTCCCTGCTACTTCACTGGCCTGGAGGGTATCTGAAGAATCGTTCCTTAAAAGTGTGGAATTCATTAATGATTTTAAAATCCGCGGTAGTTGGGGTATTTCAGGCAATACACC
>DYQV01000271.1:1549-4368 GCA_020719105.1 Rikenella microfusus | reverse complement strand
ATAACACTACATAATTACGCTGTTTTGATTACCTTCGGTGAAACTGCTTCGCTTAGCTCCTCACTTCGTTTACAATAACGCTTTGGTATCATTGTAAGGCGTGATGGAACTTGGAGCGCCTGCTCCGAGCAATTTTAGAAGCGAAGCAGGCGCTTCGCTCTCCCTAAATAAAACGCAACCTTTCAATCCGAGCCCAAACATTTTTTGTGGCGAATGAAAAATTATCTTTTAATTTGCCTTCAAACAAAATTACGCAATGGATAAATATATCAACGAAATAGCGAAAACACTCCAAATAGCTTACCAACAAGCAAATTCAGTAGTAAAACTATTTGCTGAAGGAGCCACCGTTCCTTTTATAAGCCGCTACCGAAAAGAAATGACCGGAGGTTTGGATGAACTGGTAATTCATGAAATTGAGGTGCTCAACAAAAAATTTGATGAATTAGAAAAGCGAAAAAAAACGGTACTCGAAACCATCCATGAATTAGGCCAATTAACCGATGAATTAAAACGAAAAATCGAAAACACGTTTGATCCTATTGAACTGGAAGATATTTACTTACCCTACAAGCCCAAACGAAGGACTAAAGCTACCATAGCCAAGGAGTTGGGACTGGAACCTCTCGCCCAACTCATTATGAAACAGCAGAGTGGTAATGTGGAGGAAATGGCTTCCAAATTTTTAAACGAACAGGTTGAAACTACAGAAATTGCCCTGCAAGGAGCCCGCGATATTATTGCCGAATGGATTAGCGAAAACCCCCAAGCACGACAAAAGATAAGAAATGTGTTTAATAAAGAGGCCATTATTTACTCAAAACTAGTTAAAGGAAAAGAGCAAGAAGGAATAAAGTATTCGGATTATTTCGACTTTTCGGAACCACTGAAAAAATGTCCTTCGCATAGAATGTTAGCCATCCGAAGAGGTGAAGGGGAAGGATTCTTACGGGTAAGTGTGGAACCAGAAGTTGGACCTTGTGAAGAATTGTTAGAAAATCAATTTGTAAAAGGATATACTCATTCATCAGAACAAATACGCATCGCCATTAAAGACAGCTACAAACGCTTGATTCAGCCCTCGATAGAAAATGAGTTTAAAAAATTAACCAAAGAAAGGGCGGATGAAGAAGCCATCCAGGTATTTGCACGCAATCTTAGGCAATTGCTGTTGGCATCGCCATTAGGTCAGAAGCGGATATTGGCCCTTGACCCCGGATTCCGCAGCGGGTGTAAATTAGTATGCATTAACGAGTCCGGCGATTTATTGCATAATGAAACTATTTATCCGCATCCACCTCAAAACGAAAAAAATCAGGCCTCAAAAAAGATTCAGGCATTGGTTTCCAGCTATAAAATTGATGCCATTGCCATTGGAAACGGCACAGCCAGCCGCGAAACCGAAGCATTTATCCGTCTTGTACGATTTGATAAAGAAATTCAGGTATTTATGGTGAATGAAAGTGGAGCTTCCATCTATTCGGCATCGGCCATAGCACGGGAAGAATTTCCACAATACGACGTTACCGTCCGTGGAGCGGTTTCAATTGGCAGGCGGTTAATGGATCCATTGGCCGAATTGGTTAAGATCGATCCAAAATCAATTGGGGTGGGCCAATACCAACACGATGTAGATCAAACCAAACTGAAGGAGAACTTAGATTTTGTGGTTGAAAGCTGCGTGAACTCAGTTGGGGTAAATTTGAATACGGCCAGCAAACATTTATTAAGCTATGTGAGTGGTTTAGGTCCAAAATTAGCCCAAAACGTAATCGATTACCGCACTGAAAATGGCGCATTTAGCACCCGGGCTGAATTGAAAAAAGTAGCCCGTATGGGAGATAAAGCCTTTGAACAATGTGCCGGATTCTTGCGCATTCCAGGTGGTAAAAACCCATTGGATAATAGCGCAGTGCACCCAGAGAGTTATCGAATTGTTGACAAAATGGTCAAAGATGTATCATGTGATATTTCCGAAATAATCAACAATAAAGAATTACGAACCAAAATTAATCTTGAAAAATACATTACCCATGAATTTGGACTGCCTACGTTGCAAGACATTATTAAAGAATTAGAAAAACCGGGTCGTGATCCGCGTTCGCAGATAAAGGTTTTTGAATTTGCCGACGGAATAAACTCAATGAACGACTTATACCAAGGAATGGTTTTACCGGGTATTGTAACCAATATAACTAATTTTGGGGCCTTTGTTGATATTGGAGTGCACCAAGATGGATTGGTGCATATTTCGCAATTAGCCGACAAATATGTTTCAAATCCGGCAGACGTTGTCACATTAAATCAGCATGTTAAGGTAAAAGTTGTTGAAATTGATAAGGAAAGGAAACGGATTCAATTATCGATGAAGGGACTTTAGTTCAGTTTTTTTTGATTGAAAAATAATATATCTTTGAAAACTAAACATAGTTAGGATGAGTGTACGCTTTTTATTAATTGCCTTTTTATTACTCTTCAATCACAGCCTTTTTTCGCAAAGCAACCGCGAAAGAGTGTTTGAATTATTGGGCAATTTGAATAAAGACAATCCGGACAGTGTAAAAGTTAACATTCTGAATAGCTTATCTTACGAGTATTTAAGATTTGACCCGGCGGTATCTCTTAAATATGCATCCCAAGCTCAAACACTATCTCAAAAGATTAATTACCCAAAAGGCCTTTCATTCGCAAATTATTTATATGCCAGCAATTTGTTTTTAAAATATTCATTTGACTCCGTTTTTATTTATTATGAGCAGTCAAAAGAAATAAATGAACTGCCTGAAAATTGGCAAACTGGGGCTAAGTTCGAAGATTTA
>DYQV01000271.1:0-1449 GCA_020719105.1 Rikenella microfusus | reverse complement strand
GTTTACAATTTTATAGCACAAACATATGTTTGGAAGGGAGAAAAGGAAGACAAACAAAATAAAATGATTTTGTTTGAAAAAGCACAGGAGTTTTATAATAAAAGTATTGAGGAGAATGGAAAAGGATTGGATGATATTGAAGAAAAAATGGTTTCATTTCAAGGTCTTGGTGAAGTCTATTTAATGAAAAATGAATATTGGAAGGCCATAGATTATTTAAATAAAGCCCTTAAAATGGCTCAAGAAATTGAGTCATTTAAAAGCTTAGAGGTTTCATATGACAAATTAAGTAAAGCTTATGCGGGTATAGGCGATTACCAGAAAGCTTATGAAAGTCATGTACTGTTTAAAAACTGGAACGATTCGCTAAAAAGTGACCAAAATGTGGAACTGCTTACCCAGATGAGTATGCAGCATGAATTTGATAGACAGCAGCAAGAACAAAAATACCAACAAGACCAGAAAGATTTGGAAATCGCTCAAAAGCAAAAACGGGATCGATTAGTTCGAATTTTCATCCTATCCGGTTTGTTTGTTGTTTCCGTATTTTCCATTCAAATGTTTCGAAGCTTTCAACGGAAAAAGCGTGACAACATTTTATTGGAAGCCCAGAAAGCGGAAATTGAAAAACAAAAAGAAGAAATTACTGATAGCATTCGATATGCCAAGCGGATTCAAACGGCAATTTTACCGTCACCGCAATGGGCCGCAGAAATATTACCGGAACATTTTATATTATTCCGCCCCCGCGATATTGTTAGTGGCGACTATTATTGGATGAACAAAGTAGGTAATAAAATCATAATTGTTGCTGCCGACTGCACGGGGCATGGAGTGCCTGGGGCATTTATGAGCATGTTGGGGGTATCGTTCCTAAACGAGATTGTGAATAAAAACAACAATTATCAGGCAAACCTAATACTGAATGATTTAAGGAGCGAAGTAAAGCGAACTTTAGGTCAAACAGGAAAAGAAGGGGAAGCAAAAGACGGAATGGATGTGGCGTTGGTAGTAATGGACCTTGAAACCATGCAATTACAATATGCTGGGGCATACAACCCACTCTATCTATTCAGGGCCGGTGAACTCATTGAAATAAAAGCCGATAAAATGCCCATTGGCATTTATGTGCGCGAAAAAGATAGCTTTACCAACAATGAATTGGAACTTCAAAAAGGGGATACCTTTTATATATTCTCTGATGGATATTCCGACCAATTTGGTGGACCAAGCGGAGGTAAATTCAAGTCGAAACCATTTAAAGAACTCCTCGGCTCTATCCAGGATCGTTCCATGAAAGACCAACGGGAGATTCTGAATACCCATATTGACGACTGGCGCGGAGCCATTGATCAAGTGGACGACATAATTGTGTTAGGGATTAGAATTTAAGAAGTACTTAAAGTATTTAGAGTACTTAAAGTATTTAGAGTACTTAAAGTATTTAGA
>DYQV01000270.1 GCA_020719105.1 Rikenella microfusus | reverse complement strand
TACACCAAAACCCGCAACTATTGGAAATATCTTAAAGCGAAGTTGAAGAAAGAAAAAAACGAGTTGGTTAGTGCCACTACCCAACTGAAACTTTTAGCAAGTGATGGTAAACGATATTTAACTGATATGTTGGATTATAGTGGCATTATTACATTAGGCAAAGAATTTCCGGGCAAAAAGGCAAACCGGTTTATTGATTGGTTTACCTTCAGCGATGAAAGTATCGATGGGAAAAGCAAAACAAAAGCGTATGCACTGTTTGAAAGTTCCTTTATCAACAGTATGGAAGTTGGTACAGCCAAAGGGTTACAACAAATACATGCTTATTTGTTTGGCGGATTGTATGATTTTGCAGGACAAATAAGACAAAAGAATATTTCAAAAGGGGGTTTTCAATTTGCCGTATCACGTTTTTTAGGTGAAACATTAAAGCAAATAGAAGCAATGCCCGAAACTACATTGGTCGAAATTGTAAACAAATATGTAGAAATGAACATTGCACATCCTTTTATGGAAGGTAATGGCAGAAGCGCCAGAATATGGTTGGATTTGATACTAAAAAAACGCCTCAAAAAATGCGTTGATTGGAGTAAAATAAGTAAGCAAGATTACATGAACGCAATGATGCTAAGTCCAACCAAAAGTAGTGTTCTGGAAACACTTTTGGAAAATGCGCTCACCACCAAAATAAACGACCGCGAAATGTTTATGAAAGGGATTGACTACTCCTATTACTACGAAGAAAATGACTAATGAAAAAACGGTAAAAAAAGGAGCAGAACACTGAGAATTAAGGACAGTAATAGGATAAGGAGAATTTTACTAAAAGAACCTAAAAACTCCCTCCGTCGTCTTCCATTCCGCTGCCAGAATCCCCATTGCCATTCTTTTTGTTTTTGCTATTGTAGTTGTTTAATTTGTAACTCAGCGAAAGCATTATTATGGGTGTATTGGGCTCGAATAAGTTATGCTGGTAATAATTATCACCAAAAGTAGTATTTTCATGCTTCATGGTACTCAATACATCGCGCATTTGAAGTGTAACTGAAGCTTTTCGTTTCATAAAATCCTGTTTAACAGCCAGATTGGCCATAAAAAAGCCCTCTTCGGTTCCTTGCAGTTCCAATTCACCACTTTGATAACTAAAATCGAGCTGAAAGCGGGTATTGGCTGAAGCTTTAAAGGTATTGTTAAAACGGGCACTCCAGGTAAAGCTGTGGTCATCTTTTGATATTCCTTCCACTTCGCCCTTAATGCGATAATCGTAAAAATCAGCCATCAGATTGGTAGTGTACCATTTTGTTGGGCTGTAGTTAAACATAAATTCAGTTCCTAATGCATAATCACTGCCAATATTGGCAAACGTTTCGAGCCACACTCCCGGAGAATAAGGTAAGGTTAAATTCTCTATTTTGTTTTGAGTAATACGGTAATATCCTTCTACCGAAAAGAAATTGCTATTCATCTTTTTTTGATAACTCAGTTCAAATGAATTGATGTATTCAGGTTCAAGATTCGGGTTTCCCCTACGCACATTATTTGCATCCACAAAAGTAATAAAGGGTTCCAGAAAATAACCGCTAGGTCGCTCAATACGTCGGGTATAACTCAACATGGTTTGTTGTTCAGCCGGCAAATTATAGGAAAGGTGAATGGTTGGAAATAAATCGGGCCTATCGATGGTATAGGTTTCAGCGGTTTTTACCGATTCAAGCAACCAATAGGTATATTCGGCGCGCAACCCGGCCTGATATCCGAAATCGCCTTGCGTTCCTCCGAAAGTGGCATACGTAGCATAAATTTGTTGATTGTAATTGGTTTTATTGCTGTAAAGTGGCATGTAAACATAATCAAAAACATTCGTGTCGTAGTCATACACATTGTTTTGGTCGTTGCTTTTTGATAAATGTCCTTGAAATCCGGCTTCCAATTTACCGCCCCAAGCAAAAGGCTGCGAATAATCAAGTTTAATTCGAATGCTATTTGATGGACCACTTTCATCACTCAATTTACCTTCTAATATCCGGTTTAAAGAATCTAACTTATTATTTTCTGATGTTTCATCCAAATTCCTTCCATCAACGGTTATTTGAGTTTGAATGTAATGCTCGGTATTTTTTCCATAGGTATGCTTGTAGTCCAGAGTTGAGGAATAAAACAATCCTCCTTTGCTTGTATTATTGAGTGAAGTATAGTATTCATCCATAGTAGCCGGTTCAGTCCATTCTGAATATTTTTTCATTTCATCCCTTCCAAATTCACGCCATCCGGTATTTACGTTAATACCTAGTACATCGTTGTCGGTAAAATTCCAGTCAATGCCTCCGTTAATGCTTGAAGATTGCCTGTTGCGCTTGAATTCCCCATCGGAAACAATATTATAAAGGGTATCATTGGTTTGGGTCCAACGCTCCGATTCAACATTACCATACATGTTTCGCTTATTATAATCGCCACCAATATAAAAATGCCATTTTTCGTATCGCGAATCTACAGTAAAATCACCCCCATACTTTTCATCTTTACCTACATTCGCATTCACAATACCCGTTACTCCATTCAATTTATTCTTTTTGGTAACAATGTTAATGATGCCTGCCGTTCCGTCGGGTTCAAATTTTGCCGATGGGTTGGTAATAATTTCAATGTTTTCGATAGCACCGGCAGGAATCTGGCTCAAGGCATCGCTGGGATCCAAAACGGTAGGACGGCCATCAATCAGTACGGTAAAGGATGTGCTTCCGCGAAGTGAAACGTTTCCTTCAATATCCACTTTTACGCTGGGTACATTTTCAAGAATATCAACAGCCGTGCCCGATTTGGCAGTAAGCATCTGACTTACATTCACCACTTTTTTATCAATTTTATATTGGACTGATGATTGATCACCTGTCACATTTACTGCTTCTAACTCTTTTGAATTCGATTCAATAACAATCTTACCTAAATCAACTTCTTTAGTATCGGCTGAAATGGTTATGTTTTCGATGCTTTTAGTTTTGTAACCCATAAAAGTGAGGGTAAGGTAATACGTTCCAATCGAATTTCCTTTTAATCGAAAAAAACCTTCACTGTCGGAAATTCCGCCAGTAACTAATTTTTGAGTTGTATTATCGTAAAGTGCAACGGTGGCATATTCCACCGCATGACTCGTTCCATTTTCAATCACCATTCCGGTGATATCGCCCTTTTTCACAGTTCCAGTTTCTGTTTCTGTGGCCCAAAGATTGGTACTTAGGAGTACAAGGGCAATGATCAATTTATTCATAAATTATTTGCTTTTTTATTTTACATACGTTGTTCTGACGCCGATTTTTGTAATTAATTTCACTATTGTAAAAAAAAAATTACAATTCTTATTCGTCTGCAATCGATTCAGTTAGCGTAGGTATTGAAATAAAAAATGTACTTCCTTTTCCAGGCTCACTTTCCAGCCATATTTTACCTCCATTAAGTTCTGTGAATTCTTTACACAATATTAATCCCAAACCCGTGCCTTTTTCCTTTGAGGCTCCAATATTTTTCGATTGGTTGGCTAAATTAAATAGTATTTTCTGATCTTCATCAGATATTCCTATCCCAGTATCAGTTATTGAAACTATCCAATATTTTGCATTAAAATTTACCCGTATTTTAATAGAACCGCTTTCCGGTGTAAACTTTAAAGCATTGGTCAATAGATTTCTAATTACGGTATTGGTCAAATCCGGATCAGCATAAACCACACATTCAGTGCAGGATTCGTATTGAATGGAAATATTTTTATGTGAAGCATATCCTGCCAATAGATCTGTATTATCGCGCATAACATCCATCAAATTAAACGACTTACGTGAAACCGAGATTTTGCCAAGTTGCAATGTGGCCCATTGAAGCAAATTTTCAAGCAATATGTAAGCTTTTTCGGCAGAGTTGTGTAAATGGAAAAGATACGTTTTCAACTTTTCCGTTTCCATTGTTTCATATTCAGTTTGTATTACCTCACTTAGTTTAAAAACCCCTCCCAAAGGATTTTTAAGGTCATGAGCTATAATTGCAAAAAACCTATCTTTGGTTTTATTAAGTGCTTCAATGCGATCGCGTTGGGTTTCAATTTCTTCCTTTTGGGCAGTAATCTCCTCTTTTTGCTCACTGAGTTTTACATTGTCCTTACTTTTTAACAGGTAATTCCGATAAGCAATTCCCGCGATAAGCAATAAGGCAAACCCTGCGATAATTGCTGCATTGCGGCTCTGTTTTTGCTTAGTTAGTTCAAGCTGATTTTCCAATTCTTTATTGGCTTGCACAATTTTTTCCAATTCGCGCTCTTTTTCAAATTTTAATTCCGACTCAATGCGGGTTATGGTTTGAATGGTTTCTGAATTTTTTGCACTATCGGCCATTTGTT
>DYQV01000269.1:2583-4415 GCA_020719105.1 Rikenella microfusus | reverse complement strand
ATTAGAAATTAGAAATTAGAATCTAGACTTTTATTTTAGATTTAACAATTTATAATTTCAATAACTTTAAATACTTCAAGTACTTTAAATGCTTCTTATCCAACGGATCCTTCTAGTGTTATCTGCAACAGTTTTTGCGCCTCCACGGCAAATTCCATGGGAAGTGTGTTCAGCACCTCTTTGGCGTACCCGTTTACAATCATGCCAATGGCATCTTGGGTTGAAATGCCCCGTTGGTTGCAATAGAATATCTGGTCCTCCCCTATTTTTGAGGTAGTGGCTTCGTGTTCCAGAATGGCGGTGTTGTTTTCGCATTCCACATAAGGAAATGTGTGGGCACCGCATTGGTCACCCAACAGAAGCGAATCGCATTGCGAAAAGTTTCGGGCACCGTCGGCCCGTTTGGCAATTTTCACCAACCCCCGATAGCTGTTGTTGCTCTTTCCGGCACTAATCCCCTTGCTTACGATGGTACTTTTGGTGTTTTTGCCGATGTGGATCATTTTGGTACCGGTATCGGCTTGTTGGTAATGGTTGGTTACCGCCACCGAGTAAAATTCCGAAACCGAATTATCGCCCAATAATACCGTGCTGGGATATTTCCAAGTGATGGCTGAACCGGTTTCCACCTGGCTCCAGCGCAGTTTTGACCCTTTGCCCTGGCATAAGCCCCGTTTGGTTACAAAGTTATAGATACCGCCTTTCCCGTTCTTATCGCCGGGATACCAGTTTTGCACTGTTGAATACTTTACTTCGGCATTTTCCATGAGTACAATTTCCACAATAGCAGCATGCAACTGGTTTTCGTCACGCATAGGGGCGGTACAACCTTCCAGATACGATACATAACTGTCGGCTTCGGCCACAATCAGCGTGCGCTCAAATTGACCTGTATTGGCCGCGTTGATGCGGAAATAGGTACTCAGTTCCATGGGGCATCTTACCCCTTTTGGGATGTAGCAAAACGAACCATCGGAGAAAACCGCCGAATTGAGGGCTGCAAAATAGTTATCGTTTGCCGGAACCACGGAACCCATGTACTGGCGAACCAAATCAGGATGTTCCCGGACCGCTTCGCTGAACGAACAGAAAATAATCCCTTTTTCGGCCAATGCTTCTCGGAAGGTGGTTTTTACCGAAACGCTGTCCATAACCGCATCTACGGCAACTCCACTTAACATTTTCTGCTCATCCAATGGAATACCCAGTTTATTGAACGTTTCCAATAGGTCGGGGTCCACTTGATCCAGGCTTTCATACTTGGCATTTTGCTTGGGGGCCGAATAGAAAATTATGTCCTGGTAATTGATTTCAGGTAAATTAAGATGTGCCCATTTAGGCATTTCCATCGTAAGCCAGTTGCGGTATGCCCATAGGCGGAACTCTAGCATCCATTCCGGTTCACCTTTCTTGGCTGATATAATTCGGACAACCTCTTCGCTCAATCCTTTGGGGATGGATTCACTTTCGATATCCGAAACAAAACCATATTTATATTCGCTTTGGGTTACATCGTTTAGTAAAGTATCTTGTGTACTCATTTTTTATGTTTCATGTTGGTTGTCCAACCATAACAAGGGGTTAGACAAACCATTCCATTTCGTTTTAATTAAAACAAAAGTCATATATAAATGTTTTGGGGGGCAAAATTACTAAAAAGATTAGTTCTTTGATAATAATTTAAGGACTAATTCGGATAAGGATGTCTTTTATTAAAAGGGTAGGTTTGACTTTATTTTGTTTTTCATTTCTTACTTTTTTTCAGCCATCATAAATTCCAAGTGACCCTAAACTTCTCTCCCAGCCGGTTTTGATTTTGTGCATAAAAAAAG
>DYQV01000269.1:0-2483 GCA_020719105.1 Rikenella microfusus | reverse complement strand
AAAAGGTTGCAGCCATTAAACTGCAACCTGAAATTGTTGTGGGCCCAGCTGGGCTTACCGATAGCTTTTTCAATACTCCCTGCGGTCGTTTGAAAAATGCATCGGCATAAACTTCTCTCCCAGCCGGTTTTGATTTTGTGCATAAAAAAAGGCTGCAGCCATTAAACTGCAACCTGAAATTGTTGTGGGCCCAGCTGGGCTTACCGATAGCTTTTTCAATACTCCCTGCGGTCGTTTGAAAAATGCATCGGCATAAACTTCTCTCCCAGCCGGTTTTGATTTTGTGCATAAAAAAAGGTTGCAGCCATTAAACTGCAACCTGAAATTGTTGTGGGCCCAGCTGGGCTCGAACCAGCGACCCCCTGATTATGAGTCAGGTGCTACTAACCAGCTGAGCTATGGGCCCGTTACCCGTTGTTAAACAACAAGCTCCTGATTTTGGGAGTGCAATTTTAAGCAATTGTAAATTATTTGCCAAATTAAAACCATTTTTTTTTCGATGTATTTTATTTTCAGATTGCAACAAGTTAATATTTACCGAAAGGCAAGACTATTTTGTTTGATAGCCTCCAAAGGTGATTTATTTTTAAAAGTTTGTTTCCACCATGGGACGGAAAACCAATTCATCCATGGCCACAAAACTGTCGGTGGTAATAGCATTTATAATCACATCGGCCGCTTGTTTTAGGGACAAATAATCGGGGCGTTCCTTGGTTCGGAAAGGGGTGTCGATACCTCCCGGATACACCGATAACACCCGAATGTTATGTTTGCGCACTTCCTTGCGGAATACTTTGGTTAATGCATCAATGGCCGCTTTGGAGGCGGTATATCCACCATTTGTTTCATTTGTGGACAGACAAACCGAAGAGAGAATGTTTACCACCAATCCTTGTTTTTGCTGAACCATAATAGTTCCCACTTCACGCATAAAAGCAGCCGGAGCAAGGCAATTAATAGTCATCATCCAGTCTAAGTCAGCGGTTTGCAATTGGGTTACTTCGGCTCGGGTATTGTTTAACCCGGCATTGTTTATCAGAATATCGACTGTACCAAAGTGGGAATGAGCCGCATTTACAAAACCGACAATTCGGGTTTCATCGGAAAGGCAAAAGGTTTCGGAATAGTATTGTGAAGATTTAAAACCCTTGATTTCCTGCATTACCTCTCTCATTTTTTCAACGGAACGGCCACAAAATGCCACATTGGCCTCTTGTTCCAACAATTGAAACAGGAGTTTTTTTCCCACTCCCGATGTGGCACCGGTTAGTAAAACGGTTTTATTTTTTAATGGCTCCATGGTTTTTAGTTATTTTACCCCACAAATATGGTTCTACTACCAATTTAGTGGGTAAATTTAGCTAAATAAAATATAACAGTCAAGTATCGAAGCTATAACACTTATCAACTAACGAAATTCTTAAAAATAGTGTTATATACCATATAATCAGTCATATAAAAACATGTTAATGTTAAGTTTCCACTATATTTGCAGTAGAACCTTTTAAAGAAGAGCTTGGAATGTTGCCTAGCATTTTCGCCAAAAAACATAAAAAGGGAAATTAGCATGGCTGAGGCTGTTTAAAAAGAATATTTTACCACAAAAAACACAAAGTAAACACAGAGAACACCAAGTTTAAAATTTTGATAACTAAAACTTTGCGGTCTTTGCGAAAACACTCAGCGACCTTTACGGTTTCTGTTTTTCAACTTTTTAGACCCCCTCATCAAATGAAATGAGGTTTTTTGTCTCTTGTTTCTTTCCCTATATTTGCAACCAAATTTTAAAAACATGCAAGTTGACCTATCGCAATTTGAGGCTATTATTTTCGATTTTGGTGGTGTAATTCTCGATATTGATCCAGACCGTACTTGGAACGCATTTGCAAAATATGCGAGCCGCGAAAGCATCCAAGAAGTAATAAAAAGCGGTTGGCTTCAGGAATTTGAAAAAGGATGTATTCAGCAGGAACAACTGAGGCTAAACATAAATAACCTGCTCGGAACCCAAATTGCCGAGGAGCTTTTTAACAGGGCTTGGAATGCCATGTTGATTGATTACAAACCCAAACGGATTGAGCGCATTCAATGGCTTAAAAAAACCCATCGATTATTTTTACTCAGCAATACCAACGAGTTGCATTTTAATTTTTTTGAGTCCAAATTGATTAAAGAGTATGGTATTTCATTCAGCGATTTATTTAATTTTACCTATGTTTCTCATAAAATGGGTCTTTTAAAACCCGAAGCCCAAATCTTTAGGCAAGTGCTTATAGAGCAAAAGCTGAATCCCGAAACAACCTTGTTTATTGAAGATACCCGCGAAAATGCCGAAGCAGCTTCCAAGCTTGGGATTCAAACATTGATAATTCCTCGAAACGGAAATTTTTACGATTACTTTGTGTAGAACCGAGGAAATTTGAAGAAAATAAAAAAAGGCTTCTCGTTTTATGGGAAGCCTTTTAGATTCAAATTCTTGTTAA
>DYQV01000268.1 GCA_020719105.1 Rikenella microfusus | reverse complement strand
TTAGGTATAACCCCGACCTAGAAATTGTGTTGCAATTCACAAAACAAAGGAATAGTTTAAAAGTTAATTGCTTACAATTTCTCAGTCGATTGAGTGATTTGCCTTTTCAAATCGCTCAATTTGGGTCATAGTTAAATCAGGACTAATTTACCATTTGTTGATGGTTAATTTTAACACTATAAATAGTACTTTTAGGATTAAATTCGTACTAAGAATATTAAATCCAGCGTAAATTCAATGAATGAATGATGAATACGTTTTATATCGGTTTTTAAAATTAATCCAATACCTTTGTACGCTCAAAAAAAAATAATGGCAAATATATTTCAGTTACCCCAACATAAGCGATTTAATTACAAACCGAGGTTTTATAGTCAACGGGATGAATTGCGAAAAGAACGCCAGGAGCTCATCAAGAAAGAAATAGAGGCAGAAAAAAACGGAAAGCCTGTGCGGATAACCAAAGATGAATTGGCAAATTATATTAAATTGAGACGGAAAGCTCACAAAAAATCAAACCTAAGGATATTAATTATTTTAGCTATTCTTTTGTTACTATTTTACTTTTTTCTGTATAAATAAATTGAGCAGATTTGTGGTAGCAAATCGCTCAATTTGGGTTTTAGTCAAATTCAGCTAACTAGCTTTGGTCTTTCAAATTGCATAACGTTTTTCTTAAAATTTCAATTTTATTTATAAATGCCCGATATTATTCAACTTTTACCCGATAGTGTTGCCAACCAGATTGCAGCAGGCGAAGTGGTTCAGCGACCTGCTTCGGTGCTGAAAGAACTGGTGGAGAATGCAATTGATGCGGGAAGTACAAAGATTCAGGTTCTGGTTAAAGATGCAGGAAAAACATTAATTCAGGTTATCGATAATGGGTGCGGAATGACTGAAAATGATGCCCGAATGTGTTTTGAACGGCATGCTACTTCAAAAATACGCAAAGCACTCGATTTGTTTGATATACGAACCATGGGATTTCGGGGAGAGGCCATGGCTTCAATTGCAGCCATAGCAACCGTTGAATTAAAATCGAAAAAAACGGATGCAGAGCTGGGTATTTATATACGTGTTAGCGGTTCAAAGGTTGAAGCTCAGGAGCCTATAAGCTGTCAGAATGGCACCAACATTGCAGTAAAAAATCTTTTTTTTAATGTCCCTGCACGTCGAAAGTTTCTAAAATCAAATAGCTCTGAGTTAAAGTATCTAATGGAAGAGTTTCAGCATATTGCTTTCGGTTTTCCCGAAATTGAGATGCAGCTTATTCACAATGAAGTAACTATTTATAACCTACCCGGTTCTAAAATATACAATCGGATTATTAATGTGGTGGGTAAAACGGCTAGCCAGAGTATTGTTCCGGTGCAATCGGTAACCAACCTTGCCAGCATTAAAGGATATGTTGGAAAACCAGAACATGCCCGAAAAAGTGCGGGGGAACAATTTTTCTTCGTTAACAATCGGTTTATGAAGCATCCGTACTTTTTTAAAGCAGTAATGGCCGCTTATGAACAGATACTTCCGCAGGGATTGCTCCCTTCGTTTTACATTTATTTTGATGTAGATCCGAATACGATAGATATTAATATTCATCCTACCAAAACGGAAATTAAATTTGAAAACGAGCACGATTTGTGGCAAATTTTAAAAGCTACCATTAAGGAAGGATTGGGTAAATTTAATTTGGTTCCAACGCTTGATTTTAATCAAGAGTCCGCATTTGATATACCCTTACTTCGAAAAGGAGAGGCCGTTGAACCACCCTCAATAAAAATTAATCCCGAATACAATCCTTTTAATCAGCAACCGAAATCAACTATCAGGGATACTAATCCATCAAATAATTCCCATTCGCATAAGAGCCCAGTTGCTGACTGGCAACAACTGTACAATGGTTTTGAAAATCCGGAACCCCCGTTGATAGAACCTTTTAACTTACAAACATTGGATCAGGGATATTCAGAACAAACGAGTTTTAATCACGGAAGTAATATTGAAACAGGAAGGTTTTTTCAGGTAAAAGGGAAATATTTATTAACTGCCGTAAAGTCAGGACTGATGTTGATTGATCAAAAACGTGCCCACGAACGGATTTTGTACGATGAATATATTTATAAAAAAGGGGCGCAAAGTGGAATAGGGCAGCGGCTGCTTTACCCTCAAAAAATTGAATTGGATACCCTGGAGGCCGAACTTTTTAGAGCCGTTTTACCCGAAGTGAACCGGTTGGGATTTGAAATGGAAAACTTTGGTGGAAACACCTTTGTAGTTAGCAGCATTCCGGCCGATTTTCCCGATGGGGATATAGCCTCGTGGGTAACTCAGATTATTGATCATTTGAAAGAATACCAACAAGATTTTAAAGAAGCCTTGCGTGAAAATGTAGTAAAATCGTTGGCAAAGTTTTTGTCAATCCCCTACGGCAAAATTTTAACTCAGGAAGAAATGGCCCATATTAATGATATGTTATTTGTTTCGCCCATTCCAAACTTAACTCCTGATGGAAAGCCTATTATTAGCATTATTGGTATGGATGAAATAGAAAAAAAATTCAAATAAATAAAAATTGATTTATGAAATCATACAGAGCCCCACTATTTGGAAATATACCAATGGTTGTAAAAAACCTGTTAATAATAAACATATTGGTTTTTGCTGCGGATAATATTTTGCCTTTAATTGGTATTAACGGTATCCAAAATTTGGCATTGTTCAATTTTCAATCCCCATATTTTAAACCATTTCAGCTGGTTACTCACATGTTTATGCATGGTAATATAACCCATATTTTTTTCAATATGTTTGCCCTCTATATGTTTGGGCGGATGCTTGAAATGGTTTGGGGACCTAAGCGTTTTTTGATTTATTATTTTATCACCGGTTTGGGAGCAGCAGCCTTGCATAGTTTTGTTAGTTATTTAAGTTTGGCAGGCTTGCGCGAAGCCACCATGGCATTTGCCAATACCCCTTCGCCTGAGGTTTTTTTAAGTTTTGTTCGTGAATATGTACCAAATGCTAGTGTGGCTGTAAATGAATTCATTTCGTCTTACAGTCTGCAACCGTCCAACCCTGCTTATATTAACGAAGCTACTCTGTTTGTTCAGTCTGTTTATGAAATGCATTTGAACATACCAACAGTGGGTGCATCAGGAGCCGTTTTTGGAGTTTTGTTGGCTTTTGGAATGTTGTTTCCCAATACCCAGTTGATGCTTCTTTTTCCTCCCATTCCCATTAAGGCAAAATATTTTGTAATAATTTATGGGGGTATTGAATTATTTTTTGCGGTGTTGCAGCAACCCGGCGATAACGTGGCCCATTTTGCCCATTTAGGAGGAATGCTTTTTGGGTTTTTACTTATAAAATATTGGAACCATAAAGGAATAGGAAATTTTAAACAATTTTAAAATTAGTAACCCATGGCTGGCTACGGAATAGTTGATGAAATTAAAGATTCTTTCAAGCATGGAAGCATGCTCACTCGATTGATTTACACCAATCTGGCTGTTTTTTTAGCCGTAAAATTGGTCGATGTTTTTTATCTTTTATTTGCACTTGGCGATGCCAATTTTATTGTGGAATGGCTTGAGGTTCCTGCGCAGCTAAGTCAGATAGCCATGCATCCCTGGTCTCCATTAACCTACATGTTTCTTCATCAGGAGTTTTTACATATACTTTTTAACCTTTTATGGTTTTATTGGTTCGGAAAAATATTTTTAGAATACCTATCGGGTAAGCAATTGCTTGGGGTTTACTTGCTAGGTGGATTGTTTGGCGGTGCATTGTATATTTTAGCGTTTAATATTTTTCCTGCCTTTCGCGACATAGTGCCTGTATCCTATGCATTGGGAGCCTCAGCTGCTGTTTTAGCGGTAGTAGTAGCTGTGGCGGTTTATGTACCAAACTATACAGTTTACTTGTTGTTTTTAGGTCCGGTTAAAATAAAATATATTGCTTTAGTATCTATTCTATTAGATGTGGTGAATTTTGATCAAGGTAACTACGGTGGACATATAGCGCACATTGGAGGGGCATTTTTTGGCTATTTATTTACAACTCAATTGAAAAAAGGGATTGATCTAAGTAAAGGATTTAGCCAGTTGATTGATACCATCACGGGTTGGTTTAAACCTAAAAAGAAGCTTAAAGTTACCTATCGGCGGGGTGAAACGGACTTGGAGTATAATGCCCGAAAAAAAACAAACCAGCAAGAAATTGATATTATTTTAGAAAAAATTGCACAATCGGGTTACGAAAGTCTTTCAGCCCGTGACAAGGAAATTCTTTTCCGGCAAAGCCGCAATAATTGATGCATAGCTTTTGTAGAGTGTGTAATTGAGTGATTTGCTTTTTCAAATCGCTCAATTTGGCTAAAAGTCAAATAGACAGCATTAATAACCGGAGTATCTTAACCCGGATTATTCATTAATAAT
>DYQV01000267.1 GCA_020719105.1 Rikenella microfusus | reverse complement strand
TGTAGTTGCAGGATTAAATACAAGTACTAAAGTATGGAAATGGACTCGTCAGGATGCAGCTACCGATCAGCAATGGGCTGGTTTTTGGGCTAATCTTGTAACTGCTATTCCTGCAGGATATACCAGTATCGAAGTTAAATTTTTGCGAACCAATGCTACCTCACAATTACGCATTAAATGTGTAGGTGCTATTACAAAAGAATTTAGCTCTGTAAATACAGCCACAAAGACAAATGAATGGGAAACCATTGTGTTTGATTTAATTGGGAATGGAATACAAGATATTACTCAAATTAGTTTATTTCCCGATTATTACACGCCAATTGATGTAGCTGCAATAAGTTATATCGATGAAATTAAAATTGTATATAATCCATCAATTGTTCCTCCTGCACCAACATCAGAAATACTTTTTGATAATAGTGCTAATAATCGATTTCGCGATCAAAGTTGGTCTCCAAAAGCAACAGCACCAAGCACTTTAGTATTAGAACATTGGCAAGGAGCTGGCTTACCTGATGGTGACAAATTCCCTGTTGTAACATCGCCGGTAAAAGCTGGAGCTAACGCTTTGAAACTTCAATGGATATCTGCTGTAGGTGGTGATTGGTCTATTCTTTTGGCAGGTGATAGTTGGAAATCAATTGATGTTTCAACAATGGACAACCTTAAATTTTGGGTAAACTCACCTGTAACTTTATCAAAATCCGCATTGCCAAAATTATTTTTGGAAGCACATAGTGGAAATCCAAAAATAACAGGAAAAATTCAAATGAGTAATTATTTGACCGTAGATATTGCTGCAAATACATGGACGGAAGTAGTAATACCGTTGGCTGATTTCTGGGCTGCTGATGCCACGTTTGCAGCTAAGAATGTAATTAAAGGCGTGTTTTTTCAACAAAATGCAACTGATAATGTTGAACATACATTATATATGGACGAGTTTACATTTAACGAAGTTAGCTCTACCGTACTTATGGATTTTGGCGATCCTGGTGCTTCAAATATAAGTGCTTCTCCATGGAATAATGTTACTAACGAGCTAACAACTAAAGCTGCTACTGCACTTAATGATAATCTTGGTAACTCAACGGGATATTCATTAACGACAACAGGCAATTTTCAGATGGGTTATAATACTTCAGGTACTACAGCTCCTGCTGGCGATGCTGCTGCACTTGGTTTTCCGGCTACAGCCACAAAAGACAATTTTTACATAGGAATTAACTGGGGATCACCTGCGGCCAATATCTTACTGGCTAGTTTCGATATATCTGGTTTGGATCCATCAAAGTATTATTCGTTCTCCATTTTTGGTTCAAGAGCCGGTGTTGGCGATATCCGTTCTGCCTTATATACGATAACCGGTAATGCCTCTACAGGAAAAACTGCTACTTTGAACGCTTCAAATAATACTTCAAATGTGGCCAGTATTATTGATATTATGCCAACTGCTGCCGGTGTTATCAGTTTTTCGATAGCTCCCAATGCCGATAATAACAATGGAAATAAATTTGCCTATTTAGGTGCAATTAAAATGTTGCGCTCTGATGTACCAACTGTACTAACCGGATTAGCAAATCAAACTAAAAACGGTTTAAATGGAGTTTACTATAACAATGGTTATTTACGTTTAAATGATTATACCGGTATGGTGAAAGTGTATAGTGTCGATGGAAGGTTAATTAAAGAAGCTAATGCTATTTTTGGCTATTTGCAAGTCAATATTCAAAAAGGGGTCTATGTAATTAATACTGAAATTGGGACAACCAAGCTTGTAGTAAATTAGTATTTTATATAATTTCTCCGTAGTGATACCTGTACTACGGAGAAATTTTTTCATGCACTAATTTTCAACCTAATTTCAGAATATAAATTCAGCAAAAGCTTGTTGAATGTTTTAAATAATTACTCATGGCGGGTTAGGTATATGGATGCCAATCAAAAATGGAGTGCTTGGTCGGAGTTTTCGCTTGTAACTTTAAATGCCGGCCTTATACAAAATAAATTCGGAGAATTTAAAATTGCTTTCAATAAATCGAACAGCAATATCCAAATTGAAAGTGATAAAGCAATAAGTTCTATTCAACTATTTAATATTCAAGGGCTTTTAATTAAAGATGAAAAATACACCAAAAATCTTTCATCTATCAAATTGAATGTTAATATGTTGCCATCTGGTGTATATTTACTTAAAAAAGACAATTCTCTTTCTAAAATAATACTTTAAATAAAAATCCAATATTATTAAAGTTATGAAAAAACTATTTCTTTCATTTGCATTAATTGCGTCATTTTGTTGTACTTATGCTCAATATCCGCGTGAAGCTACATGGTTAAGCACTATCAATGGTTTTGCATCGCAGGATGCGGTTAATGGTGTACAAAAAGATGTAGTTCTTTTTGTTGGGAGTTCTACTTTTACTATGTGGTCAAGCCTGAAAACTGATTTTCCCAATTCAAAAGTTCTCAACCGAGGCTTTGGTGGATCATGGATGACTGATGCCATTTATTTTTTCAATCAAATTGTAGCTCCATATAAACCTCGTCAGGTTGTTCTTTATGAGGGTGATAATGATCTTTTTGGTACTACCAAAACAGCTGATCAGTTTATGGACGATGTGATTACCATGACAAGATTAATTAATATTTATTTTCCAAATGCAAAAATATTATACGTTTCAATTAAGCCAAGTCCTTCACGTACAAGTGCTTTTGCTATTTATCAAGCAGCTAATTTGCTTATGAAAAACTATGCCGATAAATATGATTATATTGATTATGCGGACACCTGGACACCGATGTTAAAACCGGATAAAACTCCAAACGCAACTTTGTTTGGTAGTGATATGCTTCACATGAATGCTTCAGGTTATGCCCTTTGGAAAACCATACTTGAACCATTTTTACTAACATCGACCGGCGAACCTGAGCCAACAAATGATATTACAGTTTTTACCGAAAGTACACATGGAACATATCATGATCCAAGTTGGGTTAACGTTACTGCTCCAAGCATATTTACTACTGCCAAAGCTGAGAAAATTTCATGTGATAGTGCCTATTTTCACAATGGAAAAACATCGTTAAAAATTGCATATCAAAGTAGTACTAGTGGCGATTGGAAAGCTTGTGTAGCTGCTAAAGACTGGGTGAAATACGATATTAGTCAGATGAAAGAACTTGAAATGTACATATACGCTCCAACCAAAGTCGACTCAATTAATTTTCCTTATATTTATATAGAATCAGGTACTGGTACTACAACCGAAAAACTCAGATTATCAAAATACCTGACTGAAATTCCTGCTGCTACATGGACAAAACTTACTATCCCTATTCAGGATTGGAAAGCAAAATCTCCGTCATTTACATATTCTAATGTTAAAACAATTTTCTTCTCACAATTAAATATCAATTCTGCTCCCATAGCTTTTTTCATCGATGATATTGTATATAGGGCTGAAAGTGGGAACGATCCGGGCACAAATAACTCTGGAAGTGTACTTATCGATTTTGGGTCAACAAACACAACAACTTCAGGTAACTGGAATAATATTACCGATCACCAAGCGGCTAATACAGAACTGATTGATGATAAGGGTGTAAAAACAGGTGTTACTCTTAAAGTTGCCGATCCATTTTACAATGGTTATAACACTTCGGGTGTTAGTTCAGCTACTGGCGATGCTGCAATTTTTCCATCAACAGCTACGAGCGACAATTTTTTCGGACATGGAAACGCATGGGGGGCAACTCCCGCAAATCCGGCAGGTATTATTACGCTTAGCGGATTAGATAAAACAAGGTATTTTAGTTTTAAAATTTTTGCATCACGTCCAAGTACGACCGATAATAGGGAAACTAAATACACAATTACCGGTAGTGAAACAAAAACTGCAACACTTAATGCAGCTATTAATACCGACAAACTTGCAGTAATTGATAGTATTTTACCAGATAATAACGGTACAATTACTTTAACATGCGAAGCCGGAGTAAATAATACTTCAGCCGAAAAATTTTATTATATAGGAGCTATGAAAATAACTATTCTCGATAATCAGACATCGGTTAATGCGCCGTATATCGGAGATTTTAATGCCTTTTATGTCAACGGTGAAATATGCATTAAAAATTATGCCGGAAGTATTATGGTAACTGATTTAGCCGGTAAAATTTTGGCTAAAAAAATGACCAACAATGGCAAAGCGCAATTGAAACTCAGTAAAGGCATATACATTGTAAATACAAGCAACAGTAATTCAAAAATGATGGTTTATTAGCAAATCTTTTTATAATATTGTGCTGCCACTCGGCGAAGATAAAGGTGGTCCAATGTTTTTAAATCATTTAATCGTGCCATAATACTCACTTTTTTTGTAAATTCTTCAGCAATTCCGAAACAAATATTTTGTTCACTAAACCGCTATTGATAAGCA
>DYQV01000266.1 GCA_020719105.1 Rikenella microfusus | reverse complement strand
TCGAACAATCCACACATAATATTGTTAATAAGTAAATTTAAAAAATACAGTTATGACAAGTTTAGCTACAAAATATGCGGGGTTAACTTTATCAAGTCCAATTATTGCATCAAGTTCCGGGTTAACCGATTCCGTAAATCATATTATTGAATTAGAAAAAGCAGGGGTAGGAGCAGTCGTGTTAAAATCTATTTTTGAAGAAGAGATTCTCATGGAAATGGATCAGGTAAAACACCAAATGACAGGAAAACCCTATGTATTTCCTGAAACCATGGATTACCTTGATGAGGAACCACATGAGGATTTAATTCGCACTTACTTGCGTTTAATTAGTGAAAGTAAAAAAGCAGTTAAAATTCCTATCATTGCAAGCATCAATTGCATATCGAACCAAAAATGGAGCTATTTAGCACAGGAGATTGAAAAAGCAGGAGCCGATGCGTTGGAATTAAATTTGTTTAATTTGCCAAGTACCATTGAAATGCCAGCTGGTGAAATTGAAGAAATGTATCTTTCTATTGTTGAAAAGGTGGTAAGCTTGGTAAAAATCCCGGTCACCATAAAATTGAGCTTTTATTACACGGCTTTGGGTCAAATGCTTTTAAAATATTCTAAAACAAAGGTAAAAGGAATCGTACTTTTTAACCGATATTATTCGCCCGATATTGATATAAGTACACAAGAAATTTCAGGGTCGTTTGTATTAAGTGGTCCATCTGATGTAGCAATGCCAATGCGTTGGATAGCTTTATCATCGGGTAATCTGTCCGTTGATTTTGCCGCTTCAACCGGTGTGCACGATGGCGAAAGTGTAGTTAAACTTTTATTGGCTGGTGCTTCAGCCGTTCAGGTAGCTTCGGTTATTTATAAAAATGGCCTTAATTCGGTAGGTTCACTCAACGATTTTCTGCTTAATTGGATGAAAACTAAAAATTATAAGTCAATTTCCGAATTTCAGGGAAAATTAAACTATAAATCACTCAATAATCCCGCATCATGGGAACGTTCACAATTCATGCGCGAGTTCCGTCATTTTGTAAAATAAAAACCACTGATACATATTCATAATACTTAATAAAATGATTATGCTACTAAAAATAATTTTAGTTATATTCCTGAGTTTTGTTATTCTTGGTTTCAATAGTTGTCAAAACCATCCAGTGTTACCAAAAAACGCACAGAACGAACTTACCGTATCACCCGATACAGCCTGGAAAAGCCTTACCCTGCGCGAAAAAATAGGCCAGGTTGTTTGCTTGGGTTACGATAAGAATCAGATACAGGGGGTTGGCAACGGATCCGCAGATACGTTCTTGAACAAATATCCTGTAGGTGCCATGTTTCTTGCCAACTGGGTGTTGGGCAATTCCACCCCTCCCGATTCCCTTTCGCAATTGTACATAAAAACCATCGGTGAACTTGCAAAAGCCAGTAAAACCCCGCTACTTTTTTCAGAAGATTTTGAAACCGGAATGGGAAACGCCATGCCGAACTTTACTCTCTTACCTGCTGAAATGGGGCTCGGAGCTACCCAATCGATTCAATATGCCCACTGGTATGGCGATATGGTTGCCAGTGAACTTCGCAGCATTGGTTTAAACTGGATACTGAACCCCGTTGCCGATTTGAACATGAACCCGTTCAACCATTTGGTAAATGTACGTTCGGTTGGCGATCATCCCGAAAAGGCGGCAAAAATGTTATCGTCTCAGGTTATAGCGATGCAAAAACACCACCTGGCAGCTACCGCCAAACATTTTCCGGGCGATGGAACCGATTTTATAAACCAGCATTTTTGCACCTCGCAAATGAAACTCAGTTATAGCGAATGGCAAAAAACATTCGGGCTTGTGTACAAGCAATTGATTGACGATGGAATTATGGCTATCATGGCCGGCCATATTACCTTTCCGGGATACCAAAAAGAACTATGGAATGGCGAATACCTACCTGCCACCCTTTCGCCCGAATTATTGAAAGGCTTATTAAAAGGAACCCTTGGTTTTGGTGGTGTTATTGTTTCCGATGCCCTGAATATGGCCGGAATTGCGGGTTATTTTCCCAATCAGTTGGAAACCGAAATTGCCTGTTTTAATGCCGGATGCGATATCCTGCTTTGGCCCTCGCTGGAGTTTATGGATACCCTGGAAGCACGTATTGTAAGAAAAGAAATGGATGAAGACCGGTTGAACGATGCGGTTAGCCGTGTATGGAACATGAAGCGGAAACTGGGATTGTTCGATAAAGGGTATCAGATTTTCGATACCCTTTCAAAAGAAGAATTTCAAGATCATTCAGCCAAAGCCACCGAGATTACCCAAAAATCGATGACCCTTCTTTCCGATAAAAACAACCTGCTGCCTTTGGATACTTCATCTTCGAAAAAAATTCTGTTGTGTGTGGTTTCCGGTGGCGATCAACAGGTTACTTTTATCCCCTTTAAAGAGGCTTTAACTGCCAAAGGATTTGAGGTGGACATCCGTTCAAATTTATCCTTTTTCACTCACGGTCACGAACTAAACCAGTTATCGGCTACATACGATAAATTTATCTTTATTTTTAACAGCAATCCGGCCAACCCGTGGGGCTCGCTCGATTTGAGGGGCGATGGAGCACTAACAGTGTGGTCGGCCAATAAACTGCCTCACGAAAAAGTAATCAGTATAGCCTTTGGAAACCCTTACGAGAACCTGGGTTATATGCAGCGGACCTGGTGCCGCATTAACTGCTACAGCGCCGATAAACAATCGCAAAAAATTTTAGTTGACGGAATAATCGGAGGGTATGAATTCACAGGCGTTTTACCGGTAAGGGTACCGTAATAAAAACCTACTGGCATTTTACCCTTTGTTTAACATTAAATTTTTTTTTAATTTCTGAATTGTTGAAGCAAAACTGGGAGTTTTGCAAAGTTGAACATTAATCGTACTTTTGCGTCGCATTTAAAAACGGACACCTTTAGTTTGGCAGCTTTAGCGTATCTTTTGTAATTAGCAATTACAATCATATAATCATTAAAAATAAAAGCGATGTCAACAAAAACAATACCTGCGTTAAAGATTGGAAATCTTGAAATTAATCCTCCCATTATCCAAGGCGGAATGGGCGTTAGAGTATCAGGTTCAGGACTGGCATCGGCAGTTGCCAATGAAGGTTGTGTGGGGATTATAGCTAGTGTAGGGTTAGGGGATTATGAAAATTCAACTTCGGCATTGTTTGAAAAGGTAAATATGGATGCCTTGCGTTCCGAGATAAGAAAAGCCCGATTGCTTTCAAAAGGCGTTATTGGGGTGAATGTAATGGTGGTTTTATCAAACTTTGAATCGTTGGTAAAAGCATGTGTGGAGGAAAAAGTTGACGTAATCATTAGCGGCTCAGGCCTTCCACTGGATCTTCCTAAGTTTGTTGTTGGCACCGATATTAAATTAATACCCATTGTTTCTTCCGCCAGAGCTTTAAATATTATTTACCGGAAATGGAAGCAAAACTATAATAAAGTTCCCGATGCCGTTATTGTGGAGGGCCCAATGGCAGGTGGCCATTTGGGTTTTAATCACGATGATGTTATCAATGGAACCGCTCCTACATTGGAAGTGTTGATTAAAGAGGTAGTGGATTTTGCAAATACCCTGGAAGAGGAAATTCCTGTTATTGCTGCTGGTGGCATTTTTGACGGAAGCGATATTGCCAAATTTTTGAAAATGGGAGCATCGGGCGTTCAAATGGCTACCCGGTTTGTTTGTACAACCGAATGCGATGTTCACGACGATTTCAAACAAGCCTATATTACTTCAAAAAAAGAAGATATCACCATCATTAACAGTCCTGTTGGATTGCCTGGCAGGGTTATACAAAATGATTTTACTCAACGGGTGATGAAAGGTGAAACTATTCCGTTCAAATGTCCTTATCATTGCTTGAGAACATGCAACCCACGTACGGCTCCCTATTGTATCGGAAGAGTTTTAGGTGATGCGTCAAAAGGGAAATTACTCAACTCGTTTGTTTTTGCCGGTGCCAATGCCTATCGATGTACTGAAATTGTTTCGGTAAAAACCTTGGTTAATCAGTTGAAAGAAGAACTGATTGAAGCGTTATAGGAGTTGCTTGGGAAATAAGGCAGGTTCGGTACTATTATCGGGTTCAAATATCATTTGTTATTTTAAATTGTCATTGTCCTCACTTGGTTTTTCATCCGCGGTGGTATCATCATTAAACCGTTCCATTAATTCCTCTAAAGTACAGATACGTATTGACTTTTCTTCAGGTGTAAGGTTTTCGTATTCATCCTTTATGCGGTTAATATGGTCCATTTGATCTTGAATTTCGTCTTGCTCAAAACCGGCATAGGTCATCTCTAAAAGGCAATGGGCAATAATTTATAGTTCGGTAAAGTTTTTAAGCGATTTTTTGTTAATTTCCATACCCAACCACTCGTTCCAAGCTACAAACT
>DYQV01000265.1 GCA_020719105.1 Rikenella microfusus | reverse complement strand
TACTTTAAGTACTTCCTACTCTAATTTATATTCAATCAATGGGTGATTGTCTAAATATTCAATCAACCGATTGCTCACTTCAACCCTATGTGTTCGTGAAAAAAGTTGAACCCATAATTTCTTTTCCTGATCATAAATTATAAACTTAAGCAAGGTATTGCCTTTGTTTGCTTCCATTTTTCCAAGCAATTCTGCAATTAAATCTTCGGTAAGGCCAATAATGGGTATCTTTATTGAGACACTCTTCAGCATTTTTTCCCTAATTTCAGTTAGCATCTGAACTGAATCTACCTTAATTTCAAGCTCTTTTGCTGAATTAGTACCCCAGCCCCGCTCCTGCACTTTACCTTTTACAAACAGAGAATACCCTTTAGTGCAAAAGTTTTTAAATTCCATAAAATCCTTGCCAAAAAAGGTAAACTGATAGCTCCCCGAATAATCTTCCACAGTGAACCCACCAAATGGTTTCCCCGCTTTTGATGTGGCCATACGAACATCGGTTACAATTCCTCCAATTGAAATGTCTTTCCCTTCCAGCTTAGTCAAATCCGATAATTCAACCAATTCGGTATTGCAAAAGCTCTTAATTTCAATTCGGTATTCATCTAAAGGATGGGCGCTCAGATATATTCCAACCAATTCTTTTTCACGGTTTAGCTGTTCTAAATTTCCCCACGGTTCGGCCTTTAATACTGTGGGCTTGGTAATGGCTACTTGACTGGTAATGGCTCCAAATAGGGTATTCTGATTTGAATTCAAATCGTTTTTGTACATGGCTCCATACTTGAGCAAACTTTCAATAAATGATTCTCCCGCTTCATTCAATTCAAAATATTGGCTTCGGTATTCCACTTCTTTAAAACAATCGAAACCACCGGCTTGGGCCAATGCTTCAAAGGTTTTGCGGTTTACAGCACGCAAATCGACCCGTTCCACAAAATCAAAAATGCTTTTAAAAGGTCCTTTATTCCTTTCTTCAATTATATTTTCCACCGCACCTTCTCCCACATTTTTGATGGCTGCCATTCCAAACCGTACATCGCCGTTTTTATCTACAGTGAATTTTTTGTGACTAAGATTCACGTCCGGACCAAAAACTTTTTGCTTCATTCTCCGGCATTCTTCCATCAATTTAGTTACCTCGGTAATGCTCGAAAGGTTACGGCTTAAGTTGGCAGCCATAAATTCCGCCGGAAAGTGAGCCTTTAAATATCCTGTTTGATAGGCGATGTAAGCATAACATACCGAATGTGATTTATTGAAAGCATATTCAGCAAATGCTTCCCAGTCTTTCCATATTTTATCAATCAGTTCATCAATGTTTTTTTTCTTATCCGTTGCTCCTGCAACAAAATCGGGGTTTTCCTTGCAACCTAATTGAAATTTTTCCTTCAGCTTGTTCATCTGCTCAATCAACTTTTTACCCATTGCTTTGCGCAGGGTATCGGAATCACCGCGGGTAAAACTTCCCAAAGCCCTTGAAAGAAGCATTACCTGCTCCTGATATACGGTAATTCCATAGGTATCTTTCAAATAGGTTTCCATGATTGGATGGTCGTAAACAACCGGCTCCCGCCCATGCTTGCGATTTATAAACGAAGGAATATATTCCATAGGACCCGGACGATAAAGGGCGTTCATAGCTACCAAATCCTCAAAACGGTCAGGTTTTAGGTTTTGAAGGTGCTTTTTCATTCCCGGACTTTCAAACTGAAAAATGGCCGAGGTTTCGCCATTACTAAAAAGCTGGTAGGTTTTTTCGTCTTCGAACGATATTTGTTCAATATCAATTAATACACCTTTCGACAATTTTATATTTTCCAAGGTATCTTTAATAATGGACAGTGTTTTCAAACCTAAAAAGTCCATTTTTAATAAACCAAGTTCTTCCACATAATGACCATCGTATTGGGTGGTCAATAACTTTTCGCCTTTGGTGGGCATAACCGGAATGTGCTCTTCAAGCGGGTCACGTCCAATAAGAATACCACAGGCATGAACCCCTGTTTGTCGTACCGAACCTTCCAGCTTTTCGGCATTGAGCAATGTTTTGACAATTAACGGATCGTTCGATTTTTTTTCTTTTGCTAAATCAGGGTTTTCCTTATACGCCTTTTCAAAAGTCATCTTGGGGGTTTCAGGCACCATCTTAGCTAACCGGTTGGCTTCTTCCAAAGGTAGTTTTAAAACCCTGGCCACATCTTTAATACTCGATTTAGTAGCCATAGTTCCAAAAGTGCATATATGAGCCACCTTATCAGCACCGTATTTATCGGTAACCCAATCCAATACTTTTTGCCGTCCATCGTCATCAAAATCAATATCAACGTCGGGCATTGAAATACGATCAGGGTTCAGAAACCGTTCAAAAAGCAAGTCATATTTTAATGGATCAACATTGGTAATTCCAACACAATAGGAAACAACTGCACCCGCTGCCGAACCACGACCTGGCCCCACAATAACATCCATACGGCGAGCTGCGTTGATAAAATCCTGTACAATCAGGAAGTACCCCGGAAAACCCATGGTTTTGATAGTTTCCAATTCAAAATCAATCCGTTCTATTAGGGCATCACCGAGTGATACTCCATATTTTTTATCGGCTCCAAGGTATGTTAGGTGTTTTAAATAATCAGCTTCAAATATAATCTGAAGTACTTTCTCATAACCACCAATGCGTTGAAAGGCTTTTTCTCCAAATTCCTGAATGATATCTACTTCGGAGTATTTAGCTTCATAGTCAGCAATTGTTCCAAACTCGGTGGGTATGTCAAATTTAGGCATGATGGGCGCTGAATCCAACTCAAATGCTTCCACTTTATTGGCAATTTCAATTGTATTTTCCAATACTTCTGGAATGTCAGCAAACAGCTTATTCATTTCGGCGGTGGTTTTGAACCATTCTTGCCGTGTGTAGCGCATCCGCGTTGGGTCGTCAAAATCGCGACCCGTGCTTAAACAAACTAACAAATCATGTGCTTCGGCATCATCGGCTTCGGCAAAATGAACATCATTGGTGGCTATGGCTTTAATTTGATGTTTTGAGGCAAAATCGAGTAGCACCTTATTCACTTTCACTTGATTTTCCCATACGTTGGTGCGAATGTTAGGATTGTTGTTTTGGTGGCGCATCAGTTCCAAATAATAATCGTCGCCAAAAATATTTTTGTACCAAAGAATCGTTTCTTCCGCTTTTTCAAAATTGCCATTCATAATATGCCCAGCAACCTCACCTCCTAAACAGGCCGAAGTAGCAATCAAACCTTCGTGATATTTTTCCAGTAACGCTTTATCAATCCTTGGTTTATAATAAAACCCTTCGTTGTGTGATACCGAAGTTAATTTGAGCAGATTTTTATACCCAATTTTATTCTTAACCAATAGCACCAAATGATCGCCCGAAGCATCATTTTTATCTTCTTTCCTTAATAATCCTCGGGTAGCTACATAAACCTCAATTCCCAAAATGGGCTTTATTCCAACATTCTTGCAATTAACATGAAATTCCTTCACTCCAAACATACTGCCGTGATCAGTAATTGCAACTGCTGGCATTCCATCGGCTTTGGCTTTTTCTGCAAGCTGCATGGTGGTAGCTGCCCCATCAAGTATAGAATATTGTGTATGAACATGCAAATGGACAAATGGAACAATACCTCCTTTTTTTGAGGATACCGTTTGTTTCCGTACTTCATCTTCCACCGAAATGTCTTTAAATTCATTGGTTTTGAAGGATTCATACGCAACACCTGCCAACTCAATAACATTGGGGTTATTTTTTTTAAATTCCTGAAGGTCTGCCTGGTTCCATTGTAAGCGTTGAGGGGATATTCCACCAACCCGAACCAATTCCAAAAAACAACGGGTGGTTGCTTCCACATCGGCCGCCGCATTGTGGGCCTCAATGAACGGCACGCCAAACAATTTGGTATGCAACTCGGTAAGTGTGGGCCATTTGGGTTTGCCATTTTTCATGATGGCACAAAATTCAGTACTTTCCTCTTTAGTACATATCTGCTGAGCTTTCGACAATATCTCGGGTATTTCACTGCGGAGCAATTCACAACCCACGATGCTTATGTCAAATTCTATGTTGTGGCCAATAATGAACGTTGCTTTTTTTACATCATCAATAAAATCGGATAAGGCATCTTTTAAAGGAATCCCTTTTGCATGAGCCAGTTCGTTGCTTATTCCATGTATAACAATTACTTCATTGGGAATAATATATCCATCGGGTTTGATAATATGATTTTTGGCAAAAAGAAATTTTCCTTTACTATCATGACACTGCCAGGCTAATTGCACCATTCGGGGCCAATTCTCAAAGTCGGTCAAGGGAGCTTTCCACTTTTTGGGTAACCCAGTGGTTTCGGTATCAAAAACTAAAAACATGGAAATTAGAGTTTAGAAATTAGAGTTTAGAGATTAGAGTTTAGAGTTTAGAAATTAGAG
>DYQV01000264.1 GCA_020719105.1 Rikenella microfusus | reverse complement strand
TAGAAATTGTTGCAATTCACAAAACCGGTGAATAGTATAAAAATGAATTGCTTACAATTTCTTAGTCGATTGAGTGATTTATTTTTTCAAATCGCTTAATTTGGGTACTATTAAGTTCGATTTATTCTTACCACTCGGTTTGGTTGTTAGGAGTTTATCAAATCAGAAATTATTGATTCTGTATCTTATGCAAAAAAGGGATGTATTTATAATAAAGAAATATCTAACACATTTGAAGTGCCTTATCTTCGCTTTAGTTTGGGTGGTTTTATCCAATCCATCGTTGTGTGCACAGGAATCAATTACTCCCATTTCGGAAAACTCACAACTTTTCAATAAGCCGGTTTCAAGTCCTCAAAAAAATGGTAACAAAAGCCTGCCATTTTTCGATGATTTTAGCAACAACAGTGTTTTTCCATCGGCTGATAATTGGCAAAACTCCCATGTTTTTGTAAACAACTCTTATGGAAATAATCCTCCATCTGTTGGTGTAGCTACATTTGATGCCATTAATAATCTGGGTTATCTATACACTACTTTGTCTGATGTACCTTCTCAAGCTGATATCTTGACTTCGCGATACATTAATTTATCAGTTGTAAATCCCGACTCCCTATTTCTTTCCTTTTATTATCAACCTCAGGGATTTGGTGATAAACCAGAGCCCGATGATTCCCTGATTCTTCAATTCATAACTCCCGATACCATCGTAACCGTTTGGTCAGTCAATGGAATCTCATTTACTAATTTTTTAAAAGACACCCTAAAATTGGGAACTAACCCAACCGATACGTTGCTTTTTAAATTGGTTCATCTGGCAATTAAAAACCCAATTTTTTTAAAAGAAAATTTTCAATTCCGGTTTATTAATTATGCTTCTTTTGGCTATAATAACGCTACGGCCACTAATTGCGACCAATGGAATATCGACTATGTTTATCTGAATAAAGGGAGAACAGAGGCTGATACTATCTTTAAAGACGTTTCCATGGTGGAGCCGCCAGGGTCTTTTTTAAAGAATTTTTCTTCCATCCCTTGGTCTCATTTTGAATCAGCCATTGATTTGGAGCTTAAAAGCCTCTATGTGCACGTAAGAAACAATGATAAAATTAGCCGTAATTTGACTCAAATCAGGTTCGATTTATCGGATTCCCAAACCCAATGGGTCGATTCTTTTGCAATTGGTGATATTGATTTAGAGGCGTTTACAAACCGCTCCAATTTGAATTATCAATTTGATTCTTCCCGATTTGTTACCTCAGATAAAGAAGAGGCGCGTTTTAAAATTAAAGCGCAGCTTTCCACCGATGGATACGATTTTTCAAAGCCAAACAATGCAGCCTACCGATCAGTGGATTGTGTTAATTATTACGCTTATGACGATGGGACGGCGGAGTATGCTTACAACCTGGAAAGAGAGGTACGTACGGCAGCCTATAATTATAAAACCTATCAGCCGGATAGCCTAAGGGCCTTTTCCATGTTTTTTCTGAGGAATAAAGATCAGGAAGCTGCTTTGGAGTCTTTTAATATTGGAGTGTGGGAAGCTGTTAATGGAGCCCCTGGAACCCGTATTTACAATATGGAGGTTGCAAAAAAGGTACTGTTTGAAGACAGTTTGAACCGATTTGTAACCATTAAATTGGATAGTTCCATTTATTTGGAAGGTGATTTTTTTATTGGTTGGGACCAACAGCCGGGATTGAGTATTAATATTGGCTTTGATGCCAATACCAATACTACAAAAAAAAGGTATTACAAAATTGGGCAAACATGGGTAATGGGCGATGCGGATAAACCCGGTTCGTTAATGCTCCGTCCCATATTTGGTAAACCGGTTTACGAAACGGGTGTGCATGATGAGTTGGCCAACAAACCTTCTTTAATGGTTTTTCCGAATCCATCCGATGGAAAGTTTACCATTCAAAAAACAGAACAAGTTCAATCAGGAACCCTTCGGATATACAATAATTTAGGGAGCATGGTGGGGCAGGCAGAACTGAACACAAGCAGTTTTGATTTTACTAACCTTAAACCGGGTATTTATATAATCAGCATTCAATCTGAAAATATTGCTCCACAAGTTATCAAATGGATTAAGAATTAATAATACAACAAAATAAATGGAAGATCAAGTATCTTTTGAAGAGCAGGAGGAGAACAGTGAGTTATTTGAACACTTCCGTTTTGTGGCCGATAAAGGGCAAGGATTATTGCGTATCGATAAATTTTTACAAGCCAGGGTGGAGAATGCCTCCCGATCAAAAATCCAGATTGCAGCCGAAAATGGTTCAATCCTGGTGAATGAAAGGCCGGTAAAAGCAAACTATCGGGTTAAACCTGGGGATATAATCACCGTTGTATTGGAATATCCGCCCCGTGAAATTGAGATTATTCCCGAAGACATCCCCATTGATGTAGTGTATGAAGATGATTTTTTTGTGATTGTGAATAAACCGCCGGGACTGGTGGTACATCCCAGTTATGGACACTATACCGGCACACTTATCAATGCTTTGGCATTCCGGTATAAAGAATTACCTATATTTAATGGCAACGATGCCCGGCCAGGATTGGTTCACCGCATCGATAAAGATACATCGGGACTTTTGGTAATAGCCAAAACCGAACAAGCCAAAACGCACATAGCTTTACAGTTTTTTGAACATACTACCCATCGCCGCTACAATGCACTGGTTTGGGGAAATGTAAAAGAAGACGAAGGAACCATTACCGGGCATGTTGGCCGTAGCCTTAAAAACAGGAAGGTGATGGATGTATTTCCGGAAGGTGAATACGGTAAACATGCCATTACCCATTATAAGGTATTGGAGCGGCTGGGATACGTAACCTTGATTGAATGCCACTTGGAAACAGGGCGGACCCATCAAATAAGGGCTCACATGAAATACATAGGGCACCCCTTGTTTAACGATGCCGAATACGGTGGCGACCAGATTTTAAAAGGAACCACCTTTACCAAATACAAGCAGTTTGTGCAAAACTGTTTTACCATGCTTCCCCGTCAGGCATTGCATGCCAAGGAAATTGGATTTAGGCATCCCAAAACCAATCAATTAGTTATATTTAATTCTGAAATCCCTGCTGACATGACCTCTGTAATCAACAAATGGCGGAATTACATTACGGATAGGGACATTGAGTAAAAATATCATCCATTAAAATGAAACGGTAAGTATTAAATGAACCTAATATTTTGTACATTTGTACCTAAATTGGTACATATTTAAAATCATTACAATGAAAGTAATATCAAGCAGAGAATTCCGCGACAATCAAAAGAAATATTTTGACTTGGTTGATAGTAATGAGCAAGTAGTGGTAAAGCGTTCAAAGAACCGTGCTTACAAACTTGTTCCGGTTGACGATGATGATATGCTTATTGAAATACCTAATGAATTTAGGTGCGACCCTTATGAAATTAGTCCAAGTGGGGATTTGTTTTGGGCTGATAAAAGAAATGTGGACATTTTAAAAAAAGCGATTGAGAATAAAGACCAAATTGCTGAAAAGCTTAATACTGCTGAAGATATCAAGAATTTCTTGAATAGTTTGTAACATGTACAGCCTCCACATTACCGTTCAAGCAATAAATGACATTGCTTTTTTGAAAAAGAATGGGGGCAAAGCGGTTACGAATAAGATTGAAATACTTCTGCTCGAATTGATAGAACATCCTCAATCAGGTACTGGGCAGGTTGAGCAGTTAAAAGGAGATAAGCAAGGTCTGTGGTCAAGGCGAATTGACAAAAAGAACCGGATTATTTATACAATTGATGATGAAATTCTTACAGTAGAAGTTATAGCTGCCAAAGGACACTATGACAATAAATAATTATCTCCTAAATCGTGCATTATGCTGCTTTTTATGACGGTCCAGTTCCCGGTCCGATTCGGCATTTTTCAGGCTTTGCCTTTTATCGTATTCCCTTTTCCCTTTTGCCAAGGCAATTTCAAGCTTAACCAATCCATTTTCGTTAAAAAAAAGCGTTAAAGGAACCATGGAAATTCCTTTTTCGGACACCCGTTTCATCCATTTGTTTAATTCCCGCCGGTTGAGCAGGAGTTTGCGCTGCGTTTTGTTTTTCGATACCACAAACCGTTCCCCTTCCCGTTCGGCCAAATGCATATTGCTGATAAATAGCTCGTTATTCACAAAACTGCAATACGCCTCCGAAAGGCTTACTTTCCGGCTCCGAATCTGCTTTACATCCACACCAACCAATTGTATGCCAACTGTGTAAGTTTCCAAAATATGATAATGGAAGTAGGCCTTTTTATTCCGGATTCTGATTTGTGGTTCCTTGTGATTCATGCTGCAAAGAAAATAAAAATTAGGCGATAAAGTTGGTGGAATGTATCGGGTTTGGTACATCTGGTGCAGATGAAAAAACTCATTTCTCGCTGCCGCACGAGTCCATCGTGTGGCGGTAAAAA
>DYQV01000263.1 GCA_020719105.1 Rikenella microfusus | reverse complement strand
AACTTCTAACTTTAAGTACTCTAATTTACTCTAAGTACTTCTTCTTATCCTCCTATATTGTAAAAATTCCCGGTACTGTTTCGGTGTCCGCTCTTTGGTTTTTGATGGAGTGCTTGTTCAAAAGCTTTTTCAATTCCCAATTCACGTACGTTGAATTCCAAATTGTTGAACAGGCAGGGTTTAAGCATTCCATTGGCTGTTAAACGCAGACGGTTGCATGCCGAACAGTTTCCACCATCGCCACCTTCAACCACTGAAAAGCTTCCTTTTTTCAAATCCATTTCATGGATAAAGCGGATTTCCAGATTGTTTTCCTTTGCGTATTGTGCCACCAGTTTTGCATCGGGTTCAAGATTCGATTTTTTAATAACACAGTTGAGTTTAATAGGAGTGAGGCCTGCTTTTTTTGCAGCTTCAATACCTTGCATTACCTCTATTAATTCTCCAACACGGGTTATTTGTCGGAATCGTTCCGGATCCAAGGTGTCCAGACTAATATTTACTCTTTGCAATCCGGCATTTTTAAGTGGTTCAGCTAACTCAGGCAATAATTTGCCATTGGTGGTCATGGAAAGATCGTTAATTCCATCAATATCAGCTATCATGCCAATCAAATCAACAATTCCCTTGCGCACCAAAGGTTCCCCACCGGTTATCCTCACTTTAGTAATTCCCTGTTTAACACCAAAAGAAACGACTTTTACAATTTCATCAAACGATAAAATATCGCTGTGCGAAAGTAGTTTTACGCCTTCTTCGGGCATGCAGTAGGTACAACGGTAATTGCACCGGTCGGTAACCGATACGCGGAGGTAATTTATATTCCGGTTAAAACAATCGAACATTTACCAATTCCCCTTCTTTTAACTCCTTTACTCCAATTTCAATAATGGCAAATCCATGGCTCTCCGTTAGTGAATTAATATGAGCCGACCCATGATATTCTGTAGGTATAACCGTGCTTTTGTCTGTGAGTTTAATGGGAATAAATGCTTTTCGGTCATCCTTTTTTCGTGAATAGGCTTCGGCTAATGGTAAACTAATGTTTTTTTTCTTCTCTATTATTCCCATCATTTGGTAAATGGCTGGTTTTACCATTATTTCGAATTGTACAAACGATGAAACCGGATTACCAGGCAAGCCAAAAATGAGTTTATTGCCTTTAGTGCCAAAGGTGGTTGGTTTTCCGGGTTGAACAGCTACCCTATCAAATAGTAGTTTAACACCTAAATCAACCATTATTTTCGGAACAAAGTCGAAATCACCCATACTTACGCCACCGGTTAGTATTAATACATCACATTCGTTTATCCCATTTTCGATGGCAGCATAAGTGGCCTGATATGAATCTTTTACAATCCCATAATACTTGGGAATAGCATTGCTTTGAACCACTTGAGCCACCAATTGGTGTCCATTGCTATTTCTTATTTGTGAAAGGTTGGGTTTTATTTCCGGCTCAACGATTTCATCTCCGGTTGAAATAATTCCAACTAAAGGTTGTTTAAAAACGGTTGGATGCGTACAACCTACCGTGGCCATTACAGCAATATGGCGGGCATCAATGATTTGACCTTTTGACAATACCAAGTCACCCAAATTGATATCACTTGCTTTTGCCACAATATTTCCTTTGCTATGTCCCGAGAACTTTACGGTGTGTTCCGTTACTAATTCTGAAAGTTCTACCTCTATCACACAATCGGCTCCTTTTGGGATGGGAGCACCGGTCATAATGCGGGTAGCAGTACCAGGTTTTACCTCAAGCTTTGGTGTTTGCCCGGCAGCCACCGTTTCAATTATTTCCAGTTCCTTATGAATATCGCTTTCGCGAATGGCAAATCCATCCATGGCCGATTTATCAAAGGGGGGCATATCCATATCGGAAACAACATCTTCTGCTAAAACCCTTCCAAGTGCCTGATATAAAACAATTTTTTCAGTGGCACCCTTTGTACAGTTATCAATAACCTGTTGCAGTGCTTCTTCAAACAACATCATTGTGTGTAGATTTAGTGTACAAAAGTGTGGAAAGTTTTTTGAATTGAAAATAGGTTATGCAATAGGTTGCCTATTGATTTTTGATTTTGTCAACAGAATCAAGTTTTCATAATTCGCTCCAATAAGCTATCAATAGCAGTATACATTCCCTGGAAAAACCGATACCGGTTCTTTTCGGCAACTTTACTTATCAAGGTTGATTTTCGGATTAAATTTTCCATCCAAATGGTTGTTTGCTTGCAATAAGTGGCATTGGATGTATTCATGGTATTAAAAGTGAGATGCCCCAGGTAAACAGCTTGTGCAGCGCCAAGATTTACCAGCACGCAGTTGTTTGTAATCTCAATTTCGCTGAAATAAAAAGAATAATTATTTTCCTCTTCCGGGGTTTTAATCCGATCAAAAACTTTAGAACCTGATTCTGCCTGTTTTTGAATTATTTCCAGCGTTTTTTTAAGTGAATTTATAACGTGAATGGCGTCGTCAGCAGAATTAAACATTCCCGCATCCCAAAAGAATTCAATTTGGTTGAGAGTCCCTTTTATAGTGGTATCGGTCCATATTTCTACCGAAGGGATGGAACAATATAACTGGTATATTTCCTTTCCAAGTTCTTTCAGTTCATCTGAAACAGCATTTGAACTGAATTGCACTCCTTCCAAAGATGGAATATTCAATATAGCTTTCATCCAGTACATCATTTTAAACGATGCAATGTCAATGAAGTTTATATTGTGGAATATGGGAATATCTTCACATGCATAGGTAATTAGATGGTTTTTTGCTGCCTTTATTCTTAACAAGTCATCGCGCATGGAAACCAGGTATTTTTTGAAACTGATTTCGCCTTCTTCCATCAAGGTGTAATTGAAGGTGACATTGTTTGATTCCAAATTTATAAAGGAATCAAAAGAAATTTTATATTTATTGCAAATAATTTCTAATTCATCAAACGTCAGTGATGTTTCCCCTCTCATACGACGATACATACTGTCGGTGCTGATTTCAAGCAATTCTGTTAATTCAAACACCAGCGATGTGTTTGATGGAACTAATTCTTTAATTCGTTCAAAAAAAATTACTTGCCTTTCTATATGTGTTTCCTTCATAAATTATTGTATCGTTCCTAATTGGAATGATAATTAATTGCAAAATATAACAATTTGGTGAATTTTTTTGCAAAAAATGCAAATTGATATGATTTGATAGTCAAACCAAGGCCCATGTCCTATTAAATAGTACAACTGTTTTCAATGTTGGTGCAACAATCCGTTTTAAAGGAATATTTACAGTGCTTACTTTTACTGTATAATTTAAATTGTTAACTTAAATCGTAAAGCTATGAAAACACTTTTGAGAATTATGGGATTGGTTATTCTGATGACTACAAGTTTAACAGGATTTACACAATCAAAAGTTAGCATTGCTGTTATTGGAATCGATACCAAAGGAATGAAGTTGGATAATACATCCATGGCAAATTTGGTTCGGTTGGAACTTGAAAAAACGAATATTTATGAAGTGCTCGATAAGTACGACGTATCCAATTTACTGGTTGAAAGGGGTATTGCACCGGATAAGTGTTATGGAAAAATTAAACTTCTTGAAGCAGGAAAATCATTAGGAGTTGAAAAAATACTTACCGGAAGCGTTGAAAAGTTCGGCGAGAAAATAATATTTGTTTTGCGTATGATTGATGTTAAAACGGAAAAGATTGAAAACACCAATGTTATGGAGTACCTTAATCTGGAAGATGAAATCCAAAATATGGCCAAAATTTCAGTGAATAATATTATTGGTATTGAGAATGATAAGGCAGTGGTCGATTTGTTGATAGATTACGACAGTCTGGTATCAAGTCCTAAAACAGCAGTTAAGCTTAATGGTCCAAGAATGGGAGCTTCCTTAGTTATGGGAGAAACTGCTGAGCGCATAGGGGCTCCAGAAGAAGAAGGTGGGTATGATATGTATCCAATTAGTTCAGTTTTTGGTTATCAGTATGAATTTCAATACTTGAGTGCAGGTGATTTTCAGGCATTGGTAGAATTGGTTGGGGCATTTAGTGGCATTGAGTCAGGTAACTTTATCCCCTCTGTTTCCATGATGAATGGATTCCGGTTTAATAAATACGGCTGGGAATTGGCGTTAGGTCCAATATTTCGTTTTGCGCGCACCGCTGATGGTTATTATGATGAGAATGACACCTGGCATCTGGCTGAAGAAATGCCTGAAGGGGCTGATTATACCATTGAAAATCAGATAGACAGCAGGGGTGATATTAAGCTTAAAACAAGTTTAATTTTGGGTTTTGGACGAACTTTTCATTCAGGATATTTAAATATTCCTTTGAACCTATATTTTATACCCAATAAAAATGGGGCCACCGTTGGTTTGAATTTTGGTTTCAATATTGCCAAAAAACAAAAACCCAAGGTTTAATCCGTAATTGGGTAATATAAT
>DYQV01000777.1 GCA_020719105.1 Rikenella microfusus | reverse complement strand
TTATTAGACGAGGCACGCCTCGTCTCTACAAAAAGAACAATGAATTTCGCTGAAAATGACGGTGATGGACTTTCGTTTTGGGACCATCTTGAGAGTTTGAGATGGACCATTTTTCGTGTGATTATCGCGCTCACACTATTGGTTCTTATTCTATTTGGTTTCAGCGATTTTTTGTTCAATAGTGTTATTTTTCCGCCTCTAAGTTCCGAGTTTGTATTTTATCAAATGCTCTGCCAGTTGGCAAATACTCTAAAGTTTCCTGCACTTTGTCCTGGCGATTTTCAAATAGAACTTATAAATTTCAACCTCTCGGGTCAGTTTATGGCACACCTCACAACTGTGTTTACAGTTGCATTCTTGCTTACTGTGCCTTATTTGCTGTTCGAAATTTGGAAATTTGTACGCCCCGCACTTTACGATAACGAACGAAAAAATATTGGTCTCGTATTTTTTTCATCCTCATTTCTGTTTTATTTAGGTGCTGCAGTAAGTTATTACATAATTTTCCCGCTTACTGTTCGTTTTTTGGGCACTTATCAGATTTCGGAGCTTGTGCCCAATCATATTTCGCTCGACTCGTATATGAGTACCTTTTTTTTGCTCACCTTTGCTTTGGGAGTAACCTTCGAAATGCCCGTGTTGGCTTATTTCTTGTCACGATTGGGAATTATTACCCGCGATACGCTAAAAGCTGGACGAAACATTGCCGTAGTAGCCATTCTGATTGTTTCGGCTGTGATTACGCCCACCACTGATCCTTTTACCATGTTGGCGGTTGCATTACCGCTTTACCTGCTCTACGAAGTGAGCATATTAGTTTGTAAACCTACCACTAAAGAGGACGAAGAAGCGGATATTGAATAAAAAACCGCACAAACTCTTTCGAATTTGTACGGACAAAATCTTTGCTCTTTTATCTGATAATATCAATCCCGATTCAACGTAACTTGCTTTTCTTTTCCATTTGTTGCGATAATGGCTATATTGTCTTTTTCACCCT
>DYQV01000776.1 GCA_020719105.1 Rikenella microfusus | reverse complement strand
ATGCTGTTGCAAAAGGGACCCGTTTGACCAAGGGCTTTGCAACTTTTTTAAAAGGTATTTTTGGATAATTATCCAATCAGCAGCAATAGTTTAGAGAAGTTTTATTATATCAATGGTAATCAGTTCGGCCAGCAGTACAAAGATTTTTTGAGTGATTACCAAACCTGGGATCAGAAAGAACATGCCCAGGAATGGTTGCTTTTCCCTGAGAATATTGGCCCCAATTTAAGCATTGATGAAACATCACTTTCCAACGGGGATCTTTACACTGTTTTGACAAACAAAGAAGGCAAAGGCAAGAAAGGTGCATTGGTTGCTATAATAGAAGGCACACAGGCTGACAATATTATTTCTGTATTGGATCGTATCCCCGAACAAAGCAGGGAACTAGTTACGGAGGTTACCCTGGATATGTCTGGCTCGATGAACAAAATAGTAAAAAGTTGTTTTAATAAAGCTACCTTGGTAATCGACAGGTTCCATGTCCAGAAGCTGTCTTATGACGCCCTTCAACAAATGCGCATTGAGCATCGTTGGGATGCAATTAATGAAGAAACAAATGATATTGCAAATGCCCGCGAGAATCAAAAAATATATAAAGCCCCAGTATTTAACAATGGAGATACTAAAAAACAACTTCTTGCCCGTAGCCGGTATTTGCTGTTTAAATCTGGCGAAAAGTGGACAACCAAACAAAAAGAAAGGGCAAAGATCCTCTTTGAACAATATCCTGATATCAAAAAGGCTTATTCACTTACTCATTCATTAAGGATGATATTTTCTCAAACTCAGGTTAAAGGCGTGGCTTATACTAAATTGGCTAAATGGTACAATGATGTTACCGAATCTGAGTTCAAATCATTCAACACTATTTCAGCCACAATTTATTCTCATTATCAAAATATATTAAACTTTTTTGACAACAGAAGTACTAATGCTTCGGCGGAATCTTTTAATGCCAAAATCAAGGCTTTTAGGGCTACTCAAAGAGGAGTCACTG
>DYQV01000262.1 GCA_020719105.1 Rikenella microfusus | reverse complement strand
GTTATGTATTGTGAATGACCAAAATTGCGCCTATAAAGCAACCGATTCGGTGATGGGCAACTCTATATAGCACGCTAATTATAAAAACCTTTTCAAAAAAAGTAAAAACCTTTTTTCAAAGTAATAATAGATTTGAAAAATTAGATTTAAAACAATAAATTTACACACCTCAGAAATATATAAATATGAGAAACCTATTTTATCTGATCTTGCTTTTATTTGCCACCAGTAATTTATTTGCACAAGGCAATCATGAAAAATACCGCGACAAATTCAAGGATGTAATTGAAGAAGATGAAGCCGGGAACTTAACGCTGCGTTTTTTTAATGCTTTAACCGGGGACCCAATCCCAGAGGCATCGGTTACCATTGAGAATGAAAACCAATTTACTACGGATGCTGAAGGAAAAATACGTTTTCCGGCTCCGGAGGACGATGGTTTTTTGATGGTTCATTTTGAATGTCCCAAATACATTACCAGCGATTTAAAAGTTGAAGTAATTGCGGGCACCTTTTTTTTCAATCGAATCTCCATTTCACCGGAGTTGGATTTAAAAGATATACGGATTATTCTTGACTGGGATCAAGCGCCCGTTGATTTGGATGCCCACTTTATGAAAGACAATGGTTATCACCTGTCGTATCATTACACGCGTGTATTGGAAGATGGAAAGGGAGAATTAGATCGCGACGATATGGATGGCTATGGGCCAGAAACCATCACTATTCATGATATTGACGATTTAGGAATGTATGACTATTTTGTACACGATTACACAAACCGCAGTAATACCAGCTCCAATGCATTATCTGATTCAAAAGCTACTGTTAAAGTATATGCCGAAGGACGTTTGCTTTATGTTTTTCAGATACCACAAGGCGAGCCGGGAAGCAAATGGTCAGTGTTTCGTATTAGTGAAGGTCAATTTATTGAAACCAATCAAGTATTTTAAGTATCATGAAAAAATATCTTTTTGCCTGCTTTGTTGTCCTGTTTGCATTTACAGTTAGTGCTCAGGATGAAAAATTAGAGGAGATTAAACTTACCGGAATTGTCGGTGAAGCCTTAGGTGGAGAACAGATGTCACCAGAGCAAGTGAAACAAAAAGCCATTAATGCGGCAAAAATAAAAGCCCTTCAAAAGGCAGGCATCGAAGAGAATATAAAATCGTACACCGATTATTTTAGAAGCGAATCGGACAATACCATGGAAGAGTTGTTTACCTCTGATGTACTTTCAAACATTGAAGGAACCGTAAAAGAGATAGAAGTTGTAGATGCCAAGCCTGGTTTTACCATGGAAAACCAAATTAAATATACAGTAACTATTAATTGCACCGTGGTAAAATATAATGTGAGCAAAGACTTAACTTTTGATGCCTGGATTGAAGGTATAAAACCTTTCTACAAAGCAGGTAGCGGGCTTACATTTACAGTAAAACCAACTCAACCTTGCTACATCAGGGCATTTGTGTTTACCGATAGTTCCTATATTTTGCTCCCTAACGATTGGGAAAAGTCAAAATTATTGGCAGCTCATGAAATTACCGCTTTTCCTGATGAAAGTATTATGAATTCATACGAAATGACCATCTATAAAAAAGAGAAAGAAACCAACCGCCTTATAATAGTTTTATTAAAAAAAGAGATTTATTATACTGGTAATTTAGAATATAAAGAAATTACCGATTGGATTATGTCTATTCCTCCGGACGAACGAATGATAGAATCCTTCGCATTTCAGGTTTTTAAATAATAAATGTATTTAGTTTTATAATTTCCATATTGAGAAACAAAGACTTATTGTTACTATGGAACACTAAGTCTTTGTTTCTCAATGTTTTATTAGAAGGAAACTTATTTTTGATTATACGCTTCACTTATCCAAAGTCAGCCCATATCTTTAAATCATTCAAATTTCCTATATTTGCCCAAATTAAAATCCTGAAACAACAATGTTTAATTTAGGAAAAATAGGAATCGTCGGCGGTGGAAGCTGGGCTACGGCCAATGCTAAAATTATTCTGGAAAAAAAACAGCCCATAAATTGGTTTATTCACGAAGAAGATGTGGTTGAGCATCTGAAAGAGTTTGGAAACAACCCCAAGTACTTGAGTGATGTGGAATTTGACCCATCTCTGCTGCATTTAACCAGCGACATCAACCAATTGGTAGCCGAATCAGATACCGTAATGTTTATAATCCCGTCGGCCTACCTGAAATTTGCTTTGGAAGGTTTGACGGTATCGTTGAAAGATAAAACGGTGGTTACAGCTATCAAAGGAATTGTTCCTGATGATAACTTATTGGTTGGTGAATTTATTCATGAGAAATATGAAGTGCCTTATGAATCCATTGGAATGATTTCAGGACCCTGCCACGCGGAAGAGGTGGCATTAGAGCGCCTTTCGTACCTAACCATTGCTTTTATACAAGAGGAAAAGGCCAAAGCATTGTGCGAAATTTATAACAATCATTACATTAAAACCAACTTATCCGACGATATTTTAGGAACGGAGTATGCTGCGGTCTTGAAAAATATTTATGCTTTGGCATCTGGTATTTGCAATGGATTGGGTTACGGTGATAATTTTCAGGCAGTACTTATTTCAAATGCCATACGCGAAATGAAACGGTTTACCGATACCGTTTACCCCATTGCCCGCGATATAAAAGACAGTGCTTACTTAGGGGACTTGTTGGTTACTGCTTATTCTCAATTTAGCAGGAACCGCTATTTTGGGACCATGGTTGGTAAAGGATACTCCGTAAAATACATAATGAGTGAAATGAACATGGTGGCGGAAGGGTATTTTGCCTCGAAAGGGATTTGGGAAATCAACAAAAAACACAAGGTATCCATGCCAATTGCCGATAGTATCTACCGGATACTTTATGAAAAACAATCGCCGCGTAGGGTAATAAATGAATTGACCACTAAACTCACTTAATACACTAAATATCAAAACACAATTGAACAATGGGAAACATTAAAATTGATTATTCAAAGACGTTGAATTTTATCCGGAAAGAGGATATTTTCGGATTTGAGGGCGAAGTAAAAAAACAAATAGAAGCTCTTTATAACAAATCGGGCAAAGGAAACGATTTTCTGGGTTGGGTAAACCTACCTACCTCTATTTCATTCGATGAAATTAAGGATATTCAGACCACTGCCGATAGTTTGAAAAAGAACTGCGAAATTGTTGTAGTGGTTGGAATTGGAGGTTCTTACCTTGGATCGAAGGCCGTTATTGATGCCCTTTCGGACAATTTTGTTCAACTAAAAGAGCGTAAAAACCCATTGGTAGTATTTGCTGGACAAAATATCAGCGAAGATTACATGACCGAATTGCGCACTATGTTGCACACAAGAAGCTGGGGGGTAGTGGCCATTTCGAAATCAGGAACAACCACTGAACCTGCCATTGCATTCCGTATCTTAAAAACTGATTTGGAAAAGAGGTATGGAAAGTCAAATGCTGCTCAACGAATTGTGGCGATAACTGATGCCAGCAAAGGTGCATTAAGGACTTTAGCTACTCAAGAGGGTTACAAAACCTTTATTATTCCTGATGATGTAGGCGGACGTTTTAGCGTATTAACCCCAGTTGGGTTATTGCCTATTGCCATTGCCGGATTTGATATCGCTCAACTGGTTAAAGGGGCGGTGGATATGGAAAAACTCACCGGTGCTAATATTCCTTTTGAGGAAAACCCAGCAGCTATTTATGCTTCCACCCGTAATGCCTTATTGCGCATTGGAAAAGGCGTTGAAATAATGGTTAATTACAACCCCAAACTGCATTACGTTGCTGAATGGTGGAAGCAACTGTATGGCGAAAGTGAAGGTAAAGAAGGTAAAGGAATTTTCCCGGCCAGTGTTGATTTTACTTCCGACTTGCACAGCATGGGCCAATACATTCAGGAAGGCCAACGCAATTTATTTGAAACCGTACTTTCCATAGCAAAACCCGATACTCAATTAGTGATTGAAAAAGATACGGGAAATTTAGATGGATTAAATTTTTTAGCCGGAAAACGCATGGATGAAGTAAATAAGATGGCTGAGTTAGGTACCATTATTGCTCATGTGGATGGTGGCGTTCCAAATATCCGAATCGAACTTCCGATGTTGAATGAATACTTCTTGGGGCAATTGATTTATTTTTACGAAATTGCCTGTGGAATATCCGGTTATTTGCTAGAGGTGAACCCATTTGACCAACCCGGTGTGGAAGCATACAAAAAGAATATGTTTGCATTGCTTGAAAAACCTGGTTTCGAAGCAGAAACCAAAGCAATTAAAGCAAGACTTTAGCTCCTTCATTTATAAATACAATAAAAAGCACAGATTTTAGTACCTTGAAAGGTCTAAATCTGTGCTTTTTAGCTATTCATTGTAGCAAATTTCCTTTCTTAACCCGGATTATTCATTAATAATCCTGACGATTAAGCTATTCCTCAAAATTG
>DYQV01000775.1 GCA_020719105.1 Rikenella microfusus | reverse complement strand
CTTTTTCTATGGTGGGTTAGATTTGTACCCACACAAATAAGGGTAGAACCAAATAATAAATAGCTTTATGAATATCGAAAGTGCAATTCTACCAATTAAGATAAATGAACTAGTTTCAATTATATCGACCAGGAAGAGACTTAATACGGTTGATGCCATGGGTTATTTGTATTCGTCTGTGTTTTATAATCGCTTGCACGATACTCAAAGTAAATGGTGGTATTTGAGCGGAATCAATTTGTACCACGAACTGGAAAAAGAAAAACACAAGCAACACTTAACGGATAGCCAACTTGAAAAAGAAAGGATGTTTTATATTTTTTGTGTTGAAAAATACAGTGAGCTAACAGCTATACCGGCATCCGAAGTGCTTGTTATGTTTCAGAAGTACGATGTATTTAATTTTACTACTAAAAATTATGATGTATTACACTCGCAGGGCGAAGAGTATATATTGAACGAAATAGCAGTATTCCTGAAAAATCAAATCAAATTACGAAAATGATACTCTATCATGGCTCTACACTAAAAGTAGAAAATCCTTCGCTTACTAAATGCAAATCGAATACTGATTTCGGAAGGGGTTTTTATACCACTACCAGTCGGGAGCAAGCCGAAAAATGGGCTAAATTAAAGCAACAAAGAGCAGGAAGAGGTAGTGCTGTTATTTCGGAATACGAAATTGACGACGGTATTTTTGAAAGAACTGATTTAATGGTGTTTAAGTTTACAAAACCCGACAAGGATTGGTTGGACTTTGTGTATAACAACCGTAAAGGATTACAATCAAACAACTTTGATATTGTTTTTGGACCGGTTGCCAACGATCGACTATTTGCAACCATAACATTATACGAACAGGGTATTTTGACTGCCGATGCTGCTATTGCACAATTAAAAACCTATTTGCTTTTTGATCAAATTTCGTTTAATTCGCAAAAAGTTATCGATTGTTTAAAATTTAAAGCTTTTGAAACGCTGAAGTAGGTGATAAGTGATTA